>JBGVLO010000028.1:0-52491 GCA_045124315.1 Lachnospiraceae bacterium | reverse complement strand
CACATCCGATGTATTCCAAAAGGACACCCTACCATAATCCAATATAAAAACAAATCAAATCCATCTGCCTTGTTGCATACTGGATAACAGGTCAACATCCATATGGCAATCCCAATTACCGGAAAAATAATCTTAAATAATACCCTTTTCACTCCATCCACCTCCGAACATATCATGTTGTACTTCCTGCTGATAATAATGATTTATGGTGCTTGGGGCATTATAAAGTGCAGTTACCATGTATGCCTTAATATTGCTAATCTTAGTTGTTGTGTTCTGCATACACCGAATCACATATTCAAGGTGTGTGCTATCCAGTTTTAAGACCCTTGATTTTACCAACTCATACGGGTAATCATCTTTGCCTATTTTTACGGTCTTATGCTTTACACAAACTACCTCACAGATAATCTCAAAAAGTTCCTCATACAAACCTTTGTCCTTATAAGAACCATACTTCATATAATGCTCGTATTCAATATTTTCTTTGATGATTTCTATGTACACGTTGACATCATCCATCTCATCCTTCGTTTCTTCTGCTTCACTACCAGATTGATTGATAGGATTGTTATAACTAAAATCAGTATAATTAATATTGTTATAATTAGAGTTCGATTCTTGAACTTCTGCAAGTTCATTTTTTGAACTTCCAGAGGTCTGATTATTGAATTTCTTGAAGTCTGTTTTTTGAATTTCTTGAAGTTCAGATTTTGAACTTCCGGAAGTCTGATTATTGAACTTCTTGACATTCAAATTTTGAACTTCTGTGGAAACATCAGTATTCCCATGCTCTTTTTCGGTCTTTTTAGGCTTTGTATCCGGTTCTACAGCTACAAAATTTTTTACATAAATAATATCCGGTTTCCCCAATCCCTGTCTTTTCTTTTCAATCAGACCAATCCCTTTTTTGCTGTCAAGCTCTGCAATTATCTTTGCACAAGTGGCTCTGGCACAGCCCAAATCTTCCATGATGTTTTCCACCGTATAATGGATATATGCCCTGTTTTCATCATCAAACCAGCCATTTTTCATTGATAATGACATTCTGTCAAGCATAAGACCATAAAGGAGCTTAGCATCACTGGATAAACCTTTGAAACGCTCATCTTTAATCAATAATCTTGGAACACGATAAAAGGAAAACTGTTCTGCTTCTGCACCGTAATAATAATCAAATTTCAAACTGCTATCCATTTTGCTTCCTCCTTTCTACTGTCGATTTTTCCATTCATCCAATAGCTGAATGATAATGTTCTCTATTTCTTCACTGCTACAATCTTCTTCAAAATATTTGCTGATTTTATCAGCTTTCAGTGTTACTTTTCTTTCTTTTGGTTTTTCTTCTGTCATAATCAGCCGAACCATAGGCAAGGTAAGCTCTCCCTTCTTGCCATATTCTTTGAGCTTTCCGGATTGCACCATACTGACATTGCAGCTTTGCTCCTCCAAAATAACCTGTACCCACTGCTGTGCTTCCTCTGATAAAAAGGAAATATCCACTCCTTGTGAAAAACCTATTTTCTTTTTATCTACCATATCAAGAAGCTCATCTGACAATCGGGATAACCAGATGTATCTCTGTACCTTTTTGGCATTTTCTCCGGCTGCTTCTCCTACTTTGTCAAGTGTGTTCATGTCCGACTTCTTTCCCTGATGTTTCATGGCTTCATATTTCATCTTATAGGCTTTGGCTTTTTCACTTGGTAAAATATCCTCACGTTGGATATTTGAATCCACCATGATAATCGTAGCTTCGTCATCGGTATAATTTCTTACGATAATCGGCATTTCTGTCTTTTTGGCAATCTCTGAACCTCGTTTCCTACGGTGTCCGGCAATTAGCTCATATCCACCACCAGCTCTTGGTCTTGCAATTCCCGGAACAAGTACCCCATAAAGTCTGATACTCTCCGTTGTTTCCTCCATCTTTTCATCATCCACCACCTTAAATGGGTGGTCTTTGAACTCATAAAGGTCTGTTAGCGGAGCACTAATTATTTGCTCTTCTCCTATTTCCTGTACTGTACTTTCTCCAAATAAATCATCAAAACTATCAATTTTTATTTTCGCTGCACTACCTATCTTTGTAATTTTACTCATTTGCCAGCACCTCCTCTGTTAGGGAAAGGTAGGCAGAAGCCACCTTCCCTTTCGGATCATGTGCAAAGATGCTGACACCTTCCGCAGAAATCTCCGCCGCCCTTACTGAAGTCGGAATGTTATTGGAAAATATCTTTACCTTACTTCCATAGCTCTCTCTTAGCATGGTACTAATATCTTTTGCATAGTTTGTTCTGCTGTCCACCATAGTTAGCAAAATGCCTTCTACGCCCAATTTCGGATTGATTTGACGCTTTACTTTTCCAATAGTCTTAATCAGTTGTTGTAAACCTTTCACTGGTAAATATGCAGCTTGCACAGGTATCAGAATACTATCTGCACAGGAAAAAGCATTTATAGTAATCATGCCAAGGGAAGGCATACAATCAATCAAAATGTAATCGTAATATTCTTTAACGATATTTATGTATTCCTGCATAATCCGTTCTCTGCTCATAACATTTACAAGGGACACTTCCAAACCAGATAACTCAATGTTACTTGGCATAAGTTCTATTCCTTCCTCGTGATGTAAAATGCCCTCCATTGGCTCAACTTCTTCATCATTTAGCAATTTTCCCATAATCGTTGCCAGTGTAACTTCTAATTCATCCGGTTCCGTATATCCTAAACTTGCTGTAAGGCTTCCCTGGGCATCTGCATCCACTAACAATACCTTTTTTCCTTGTTTTGCAAGTCCTACTCCTAAATTGCTTGTTGTGGTAGTTTTTCCTACACCACCCTTTTGATTTGCTATTGCAATTACTCTACACATAACTTTTATCCTCCTAATTTACTGAATTTTTCTCGATTCTTTTTCTATTTCCGCATACACTCTGTAATATCTGTTTGTCCCTTTATTGGCATAAGGCTCGGAGATTTGTAAAACGTTCACTTTCTTATTTCTTTGAAGAATTTTAGTGAACCACTTAATATCATTCTTGGTTCCCATAAGTCGTACTTTTAACATTGCCTTCCTCCTGCCTGTTTTTAGCAGTATTCCGGATAACGGATTTTAACCGCCTGCCAGAAGTATTTTGCATACCCACAGCAGAATAAATCCTCTACTGTGTACTGCCTACACTCGTTTAACTGTTCCTCTGCATCTTCATAATCATAGACACTAGGTGTACCATTATTGTAAAGGTTATATGCCATACGAATAATCTTGGCACTTCCACTGGTTATCCAGCCTTCATGTAGACATTCTGTTTTTACACATCCTGTCTTAAAATCATAGATTGAATTCACATTTTTTCTTGTATCCTCATCAATCCCCAAGCAATATACCAATGCTGCATGGTATACATCTCCATATCTGCACTTTGGCAGATATGTTAAAAAGAATCGTTTGTGTTTCTCATTTCTAAAAGTTACGGTTTGAGCAATCTGCTCTGCTTTTGCACTTAACGCTGTGTTTGTCATTGTTTTTCCTCCTTCAGGGTAATAAAAAAGGACTCTACTAATTGTAATTAACAACTAATAAAGTCCTAGACTTCTTATTTACTTCTAAATTCGTGCTAGAGATTCCTACGTTTTTTTAGTAAAACCTTAGTAAAATCATCTCTTGATGACAAAATTGCCTGTAAAATCAAGGGTTTTAAGGGGTGTGACATATGTTGCCGTGGCACACAAAAAGTATTTTTATCATTGTTTTGGTTTCCTTTCAAACATCTTTAAATCTTTTTAAATTGCCTGTTTACAGATTCCATCTTATCCACAGATTTACACGCTATAACGATTGTATCTGCTGCACTGACCTCGGACCTGTAGCAGATAAATTCTTATGCTCTACTAACCTTATTCTTGATACGAAATAATCCCCATCTGAAGTAATGCCAACGTCAACATAGAAAATAGCCGAAATCCTTTTCCTTCCAAATACTCCTCCTGTTGCTTATCCAAAACAGTTCTACTTGCATCACTAAAATCATCTATGTCCCATTCCACATCTAAATTCTTTAGATAAGAAAGAAATTCCTCCGTCGCCTTTATTAGCGTATTTTCATTGATTTTATTATTTTGAATAAACGTATTATCACCAATGTATTTTTTAACCTCTGATCCAAGATTTTTTCTAATTTCATATGAGTTATCAACAAATCCCGAAACAATAAATGCCTCAATACTTGGATAACTCAACAATAATAGTCCTGCTTTCATTATTCCATTATCATAAGGATTTCTCAGCGTAGCGATATAATCCTTTATCCTATCAACATCGGTATTTGATTCCGGATCTCTGTCAAATAAATAGTAAATAGCAGCTTGATCCACAGGAAAATTATACTCTGTAATCAACATATCAAACAAATCGTCCAAATAGCTCTCATTCTCAGTAATATCACGTATATTACTCTCCTTTGTATTGATCACCGCAACCCGTGAAAAGCTACTGTTCTTACTTTGAAACGTATCTGGCTGATTTCTTCTCTTCTCAATATATTCATATTGCAGAATATCGCAAAATATCTTTCTGAGTATCACAAACTCTGATTTACTTCCCTCTACGATGAATAAAACACGTCCAATATTTTTTTGTTTATTTAATTCGATCATACGCTATACCTCATGAAAGTGAGGCAATCCTCCAAATATTCCACTTACATACATTTTTTCAACGTTTTGTGCAGAACGAGGTTGCTCAGTTGAAAATCTTTTGACTGTACTTCCTTCTTCATTTGCAAATTCAACAGCATACTCTTGATCTGGACGAAGCAATCTGTTGGATAGTAAATTGGTAGAGTGAGAAACAACAATCATTTGTGAATGCCGCGATTCAACATGAAAATGTTTGATCAGCATTCTTTCAAGGTCATTATGAAATCCACTAGAAAACTCGTCAATCAATAGAATTCCATCATTTTTTACTATATCAAGAAATGCTGGTAGCATTCTAAGTAAATTCTGATTTCCCAAAGATTCTTCCACAAATGGTATTGGCTCATTTATTCCTTTTCTTTTATAGAAAATGTATTTTTGATTTTCATCGCCATCTATTTTCACACTGGCGAATTCCCCTTGGCTTGCATGGGCATATTCAATATTCTGTTCGAAATTGTACTTATCAAAGAATTCATTAATTTGCTTTGTCCCATTACTATTAAGATATTCCATCAAACCGTAATTACTCTTTCCATAGGAAACAATCTGTCTATCATACGCATTGATATATACAGATTTCATCATAAACTCCATCCAGTGCTTGAGTACCTCGTTCGATGTAAACTTAGTATTAAAATAGAGGGTTCTTACAAATAATGTTTCCTTATCCACATCCGTTTCATCGTACATAATGCCTTCTTCATCTGCTATATATGACTTAGCAGTTGTTCCCATTCGTTCCATTTTTATTTGATCATCAAGAAATAGTTTTTCCGTAATGTTAAATTTTGACAAATCCACCTCAATAAAATATCTAATATGCGATGAATCGATCAGGAAGTAATAATCCAAAGAAAAACTGTTCTTTGATGAAAAAAGACATTTATACATTCTCGAATTGAAATTTTGATTCGTAAATAAAGCATCCAACAAATATTTGATGGATGCAATCACATTTGATTTTCCCGATGCATTCGGTCCTACAAAGATGCACCCTTTCAATATTCCATTATCAGCAACATTATCTGGCAATGTGGTATAATTTGTTTTCGCAAAACTAATTTCTGTTTTGTTTTTGAAGGATTTAAAATTTTCAACAATAATTTTCTCCAACATAATCGTTTCCTCCTTCTTCTTGTTATTCTTATATTATACACTTTCGCGTAAATTGATGCAATTTTTTTCCTTCTTTTTATGTTTGTATCGTAATTTTTTTACGTTTTAGCACAAACTCAAATTCATTGCTAATTTACACCTTGCCATAACAAACCCTTCTCAAATCTTATTATATCTTCACTATCTGGTTACTTAAATTGCAGTAAAAATAACGTGCTATCTCATCAAACCCAGCAATATCAACAATTTCGCAAGCATACGAAACTGTTGCCGTGGCAGATGAAAAGTACTCTCGTTTTCATTTTTTACCTCCTAAAATGCCGTGAATTGCCGTGTTTTGTGGACTTTTGCGTACTTGCAAAAATCTACATAAATTATGCATAATGTGACACACTACGCAAAATAAGGCAAATTAAGGCAAAATGTAATAGTCATTCGTAGTCAAATTGTAGTAGGCTACAAGGAGTCGGACTACTCCGATTTGCCCCCAATTCCTATCGTTAATAGGATGGGGGTTCGCAAGGGGTTCTACCTTTTAACGATAGAACCCAAAATTGAACAGGGGGTTCGAACCCACTTCTAGCCCTGATGCTTTTTATACCAAGCAACTAATTTACTTTTATCAATAGCTTTCCATTGAAATGAAACATAAATATCAACACCTTTATATTTTACAGGGTCCTTTCTATATCTAGTAACATTACTTCCACCCTTATTATCTTCTCGATTATTTGCCAGAATCGGATACCCTGATGAATTAATTTCAGTAGAAACTCCATCCTTTTTCTTTAGTGACTCAATCTCTTCATCCGTAACATTTCCAGATTCAATCACATGCTTAATTAATTCATATGCTAGTTTACCAACTGTTATATTTCCATATGTACTTTCGTCATTAATATCAAACTCATCAGAGCTATTTGCATTTATTGGACTTTGGTCATATTGGAATCCCAAAGAATCAACCCACTCTTTCTGTCCCTGTGCGTTTCTACCCAAAATGACAGATGCAGCAAGCGAGATACTTGTAAATAAATAGTCTTCTTGCAAAATTCCATTAATTACTTTTCCATCGTTAATCAAACTATTTCTCAGCACATATGCATTTGGATAATTTTCTTCAAACTTCGGAACAATTTCATCAGACAGTTTACTATTTGCTAATACAACAAAACCATCCTCCGTCTTGTATCCTTCTGCATTTGCGCCTCTTTTATTCTTTATAAAAAATGATGCCGTATCTTCTATCCCTTCATCATCCTTATCCTTTTCGTTAACATATTTTAAATCCCACTTCTCTGAAAAAGCGTTAAGCAACTTTTCCTGTCTTGCCTTTACCACTTCAACCGTCCATTCAGTTGTTCCGAGCACTTGCGTAGTCAATGGGTATGTAGATGTACCATTCTTCCCTTTAAAATACACTTCTTTTTTCTTATTAAAATCATAGTTTTGTGCTTCAGAATTCTTTTTTCTGGTAAGTGGAAGTAAATTTGCAATTCTATTAAGCCATTCAGCACGAACTAAATTATCAGGCCATTTTGATGCCCATTCACTACTAGGGTCAACTGTTTGTGGAAGAACGTGCTCAATTGTAAGTACACTTGGCTCAAAATCAAATCCCGTAGCCCCATCACCAACAAAATCATTTAATCTTAGAATTACATAATTTCTTCTTACAGCCGTTAATTTATATATTTCTCCATCCAGCACTGATATAAATTCTTTTTTCTCCTCATTAGTAAGTTCAACTGAAGATAAAGGGTCATTTATACTATGATCTGGATTTTGCTCCATTTCTGCCAAAATTCTACTGTACCTCTCAATTCTTTTATTAACATCCTTTGCTGTAACAAACAGATAGGATGTTAATCTTTCCAATTTCGAGAAGAACCATAATATATAGGATGATTCATTTTTGCGGTCAGCCATAAATTTGATTGCTGTTGGCATCCAATCCGAATTATCAACTTTATTTAGCCAAAACAAATAATGATTAATCTTTTCTGCATTGCTTTCTGACACATATTTTTTCTTAACTAAAACATTATATGCTTCTGCATATGGTTCTAATATGTCATCAATCAATTCTTTCGGTTTAACCTTACTCAAAACCTCTGTTTTAAATTCTTCCAGTAAGTTTTGCTTTGCTTTTGTTTTTGCAAAGATCATTCTAGTATGACCAAATACATCATTGAATCCGGCTCTACCTGTATTAACTTCTAATTCCTCCCACTTATCTGTATAATGTTGCTGTTCAGATTCAGGTATTTGACCTATAATGTCCGATTTAATAATATCAATTGGTAACAATGGCAATCCACGGCTATTCATAACAGAAAACACTCTAAATGCCGATTGTTGACTCGGTGTATAAACAGCAACCAAATAACATCTCGTTACTAAAAAACGGCAAAAATCTGCAATTTTATTTTCGTCTGTGCCGAAGTTTTCTTTCATCTTATTCACAAGTAATCTACTATTATCTTTAATATGCTGTTGAGACTCATTTTGTATACTCTGTAAGTCCAACTCTAATAAATCTGATATTTTAACATTTTGAATATACTTATTAAAGAAATCCTGATCTTTCTGTCGTAAATGTAATCTCGGTTTTGGTTCTAACCCTTCTAAAATATTACCTGGCTCTCTCAAGTAATTATCACAACTCTTTCGTATATCTCCAGTTAGCATAGAAGCAATTACTGAAACAAATATAGTAAGTGTTGTTAATCTCTGTTGTCCATCAATAACATCAGCTTTAGGAATCTCATCCTCTTTTATTAATACAATACTTCCTAGAAAGTAATTATCATTCTGTTCAGTTAAATAGAAATTATATAAATCATCAAATAGTTTCTCCGTCTGTTCTTCTGTCCATGCATAAGGTCTTTGGTATGCTGGAATATAATACTCAAATTCTTTACTAAAAATCTTACTTAATTGATACTCTTTGCCAGTAATTTTACTTCCCATAATTACACCCTTTCATTAGTAATTATAAATTGCGTATAAAAATAGCAATTCTACCATTAAGCATAACATGATTTTTTTGAATTTACTATCAAAAAATGACCCCGGCAGCGAATTGCCACCGAGGTCACCGTCCTTATTTCTTCTATATTATATTGCCTTGAACATCTTCTGGGTTATCGGCTTTTCGCCTGTTACCTTCTCGACTTCCTTCTTGGCCGCCTCAAGTTCTTCAAGCCTGATCATTTCATCCTTGGCATCATCAAATCCAAGGTGCGTGTAAACATTCATTGTTACCGAAATGTCCGAATGCCCCATAAGGTACTGCAGGGTCTTTGGATTCATTCTCGCTCTCGCCATGTTGCTACAGTAGGTATGCCTACAAACATGAGGAGTGATGTTCGGCATCTGCACCTTGAAAATGTCATTGTATCTCTTGACTGCGTGATTGAATCTGTGTTCCCAATGCATGGCTACTTCCGGCATTCCGTTCTTATCTCTGAAAAGAAATCCGGCATAACCCTGAACCATTATCTCGGGAAGGTCTGTGGGTCTGTCTTCAATGATAGCCTGAAACATTTGATATACATCTTCTGTCATCGGAAGTTTCCTTGTTCCGGCATTGGTCTTCGTAGGCTCGATTACATATTCGCCCTAGGAAGTTCTCTGCAACTGATGGTTGATATCAATCACCTTGTTCTGCATATCGATATCCTTAAGGGTCAGTCCACAAAACTCTGAAATTCGCATTCCAGTATGAAATAAAATGTAGAATACTTCGTAGTATTTGCAATAAATATTATCGTCATGTACAAACTTAAGGAACTTCTTCATCTGTTCCTTTGTAATAGCCTGCCTTGTTTTCTCATCATTATAAATGACACCTGCAAGCTGAAATCCGAATGGATTCTTTACAATCAAATCATCGTCAACCGCCATTTGAAATGCCGGGCGAAGTACCCCACGCACGGTCTTGATTGTGCTTGAGCCTTTTCCATCCTGTTGCATTTTGATTAAAAATAACTTTGCATCCGAAGTCTTAACCCTACACATTTTTCTTGAGCCGAACTCTTCATTCTTCAGAATGTTCCTTACAAAGCCATAATTCATAAGTGTGTTTGGTCTTACTCCAGTTCTTGTCTTTAGGTATCTCTCCACCAATTCCATAACCGTCATGTTCTTGCCCATTGGGTCAAGCTGTGAATCCAAATCCTTACCTATCTGCTTTTCAAGTTCTCTTAACGAAAGACACGGTGCTTTTCCGGCTGGTTGTGGATCCGTTGGCTCTAATCTCCAACTGTAAACAAAGTGTGGTTTCCCATCAACATGATACTTGAATTGGTATTTTCCATTTGCTCTGATGGATTCTCCCTTACGGAGAACCCTATGCTTACTGTCTCTTCTTATACTTGCCACGCTTTATCCTCCTTAACTCTGGGTGTTGTGCTAAATACTTCTCAAACTCATGTCTTATAATCAAGCTACGGTCATCGTAGTATTTAACTGTAAAATTGTTCTTGGTATTCATAAGGTCCCCAACCTTTCTCCAACTGAGTGTGTAATATTCAATAGCCTCAGCCGGAGTGATGAGTTCCTTTTCTCCTGGCGATACTTTCTTCATAGACACCTCCTTAAAATCAATTAGCTTTTGCCATGTCCATATATCACTCTAAAACCCTGAAATAGCAACTACTATTGGCAGATGGAAGGTATTTATATTGTAGAAGTTTCCTGCAGAAACTCTTCAAATTTTGTGCGAATAATAAAGTATCTGTTTCCACTTAATACGGCAAATGTGTCGGTATGGTCTTCTGCAAGTCTACGCATTTTCTTAATGCCGATGCCGAAGTATGCAGCCGCCTCCTTAATTGATAATGTGTATTTTTCAGTCATTGGTATATTGCTCATTTCTAATTCCTCCCATATCTATCTTCTAAATAACAATCGTGGCAACAATACTTCCTATTTTTATTGCCATAACAAATAAAATGCTTCTTACAGTTCGGACAAACAAATTCATAATTTGCTTTCCTATTTACCTGCTCCGTGTGGCTGTTCCACCACATCATGCGACATCTGTCAGAGCAGAACTTCTTCTCTTTTCTTCCGGGGTTCTGTTCCACAGCCTTGCCACAGGAACGGCAGACAAATTTTGGAGCAATCTCTTCTTCAATGGGTGTCTGCCTTTTGCAGAACCCCTTTACTGCGTTTTCTGTAACACCAAGGATACTTGCAATCTTCTTATATCCCATTCCCTGCCCCCTGTAGGCAAGAACCTGACCTTTCTCTTCATCCGTCAATTCCAATCCCTCCTTATCGTTGAATGGTCATCGTTTTCAACAGGTATGTATTGGAAATTGATGAAAGTGCTAATTTCAGAGAAATTTCTGTAAAAAAAATAATGGCCGAGTCGGTAGAACACCAACTCAGCCATAAAAAGCATCAATATTAAATTAACACCACTTTACAACTTTATCCATGATAACCAAATGACAAAAGCACTGATTTCAAAGCCTTTACAAGAGCATTTGATTTTATTGTAGTTTCGACATTTTTCACGAAAGTGGCAAAAATTACTTGTTGATTTATCTGCTGGCTTAATGCTAAACGAAACTCCTGTACGCTGGTGTCCTTGTATTGTGAGAATGCATCATCTTTGTAAGGCAGGATTTTCATTGCGCAATAAGAAATGTTTATCAGATTGACCATTGTTTCAATGCCCTTTTTGCTACGTACCATGTAGGAACATAGAGACCAGAAGGTCTTCTGTTCATAGTAGCCCACTTCGATTCCCCAGCGAAAGGAGTACACAAACAAAGGCACGTATTGCATCCACTCTTTGCCAGTTTGGTTAAGTGGAGCTTTTTCCTGCCATGCACATGCCCTATGAACGTCTTCCGGTGCAATTGTACTGAAGAAAAGTCTTCTTGTTTCTGTTGTTTTATTGCTTGCTGTCACATATGCGTGGACACATTTGTCCCCAAATATATTTGTGAGTACTCTACGGACACCCACATAATAATCTCCAATCTTTTCATTTGAAAGAGAAAAATCTTCCGTGATAGAAAGACGTTTTCCTCGCTTGGCAGGTCTTCCTCTTTTTCCAGTTGGAGCCTGTGGAAGGTCATAAATGGCAGAATCGTATCGAGCATTACAGATGATATCCAAATTTTCATATTCATCAGCAAGACAAACAAGAGCTTTTTTGGCATACCATCTGTCAAATAAGAGCAATACCTGATGTTTCTGCTCCAATTCAGGCATAACAGTACGCACCATGTCAGCAGCAAGTTCCAGTTTTGAAACTTCTTTTGTCCACATACGATAGCCAAGAGGGATAGACTGATAAACAATTCGTTTGTTTTTCCATACGGGAACGCATAACATCAGACTTACAAAGCAGTGCCCATTGAGATAATTTGAGCCGTTATGTGCAGCGTGGTCAAAGAGTTTTGAAATATTTTCGAATTTATGACCAAATTTAGCAATCATCGTATCGTCGATGCATAGAAATACCGGTTCGTTTTGCAGACTTTCTGGAATGATCTGCATTGACAGTCTGGCAGTTACATTCATAAATTTGGAACAGTCGATTTTCGCATAAGAACAGGCATAATAAAAGGCATTAAGCGATTTTTCAGTTACCCTGGATAAAAAATGTTTGTATAGCAAACGGATAGAAGAAGCAGATTCTATTGCCAGCATGGACAAAACAAGTAAAAATAAACTTTCCATTGTTGGTGCGGAAAATCCAAAAAAATGTATTTGAAAATATCGAAATAGTCTACCAATTATGTTTTTTTCGTTGTATAATAAATTTGCCGTATGAGGTCACTCCTTTGTTGATTTATTGTAGCAAATTTATTATACATGGAAAGTGCCTTATGCGGCATCTTTTATTTCAAAAAAGTTGTAAAGTGGTGTAATAAATATTATATCGGCAAAAAGTATATTTTCTTTCTATAAAGGGTCCACAGGGCAAAGGTAAAACTTCACCTTTGCCCTGATCAAATATTATTCTAAATTATGGTCTGACGCATTTATGTAAGGATAATGTTACTCCGGTGGTATATGGAACTTTTCTACCACCCATGTTTCTCCAGCCAATTACTAACCTTTCTCTCTCTGTTATGTTTTTGAGAAATCTCATATTTTCCCAATACACATTCACCGGAAATTTTTCCATCCACCATATAGAGTACCCTGTCACAACAACTGGCAACCTTGCTATCATGCGTTACAATAAGAATACTCACACCTTCCCGATTTAATCTGACAAACTCCTCCATGATTTCTTCCGAGGCTGCCTTGTTTAATGCTCCTGTTGGTTCATCAGCAAACAGAAGTTCCGGATGATTCATCATTGCCCTGCAAATACATGCTCTTTGAAGCTGTCCACCGGACACCTCTGTTATTCTCCTATTCTCAAGCCCTGCAATTCCTACCTTTTTCATCAGGGCAGCTGCTTCGTCCCTTAGCACAGCTTCACTTTTTTTTTGGCCTCTTTTTGTCTTCTGACTCTGACGTGCCGGAAGAATTATATTATCCATAATATTTAAATTTGGCAACATGTTCATCTGTTGAAATACAAATCCCATTTTATTTAAGCGCATATCGGCACACTTATCCTCAGAATAGGTACAGATATTATCCCCGGCAAAAAGCACCTCACCCTCGTCCGGCCTGTCTATTCCTGATAACTGATACAACAGTGTGGATTTACCGGAACCGGACGGTCCCATAACTGCAGCTATCTCCCCTTTTTCCATTGTAAAATTTACATCAAATAATATATTTTCTTTGCATAATCCAATTGTTTTCATTAATTCTTCCATATCTACTCTCTTCCTCTGCAGCATTCTACAGCTTTGATACTTTTTATTCCCTTACTTCCCAGATATACTGCCAATATTACAGCGAATCCTCCAACCAGCATATCTAGTCCCACCGACCATATATGAAATGTAAACCGGAATCCCTCCGCTCCTAAAGATTTCAGTGCTACTCCACAGATCCTTTCACCCAGAATACAGCCACAGACGGTTCCAAGCATTATTCCTGCTAAAGTATATGGTATGCAGGATTTCCAGAAACTTTTCTTTATATCCAGGCTTCGAAATCCCATTGTTTTTTTTATTGAAATGCTATTTCTTTGGTTTGCTATCATCATTCGGACAAACATCATGATAACGAACAAAATGATCAAGGACGACACCATTTTAACCAGTATGGATACCTGCCATACCTGATTAAGAGTCGGACCATATGTCCCCTGAATCTGGGATACAATGTCCGTCACCTCTGCACCCTTGGCTGCATATTGGTCTGTAAAGTCCTTCCTGTGGGCATCATCAGTTAGTGTTACATAGGCAATTCTCCACATAACATTTTCTTCATTATCCAGACACTCCGCAAACAACTTGGCAGTCTTTCCGCCATTTGTAATATCCGAGTAAACGCCTGTTATGATACATTTCTCGTATTCTTCTGCAGTCTTAACAAGAATTTCATCTCCCGGATAAAGACCTAGCTCCTCCGAAAGCAGATAAGACAATGCAGCTTCTCCCTCACGAACCGGTTCATGGCCTTTGCTATAAGTAACAGGAAACTTACTGTGATTCCCCTGTTCCATCAGCATATTCATAGTAGTTCCATCTTCTAACCTGACTGGTATCAAGCCTGTCTGATAAAGTGCATATTCCTTAATTCCTTTATCCTCAGACAACATTTTTCCTATTGTTTCAAAATCTTCACCCGCTTCTTGATCCTGTCGCATATCCATTCTGATTTCTGCATTTCCTATGCCCATATAGGTCACAAACTCCGGTGATGAGAGTGTGCTATACAGATTCGATGGAATCAGCATCAGAAAAACAGCGATTGCAGTCACAAGCATAATACAAAGCATGTTATTATTCTTTTTCCCTTCCTCTAGCTTTCCGGTAAGTACACCTAACGCCGTCATCTCATTCAGTTTTCTCAATATCCTAAGTACAAATAATACAATTACACTTCCAACAAAAACAGCACTTAGTCCTACATATAAATATCGGTCCAGTCCATTTGCTGACACACCATATAATTTCTGCATCTGTGAAGAAAGGGGCTGAAATAAAAATATGGATATCACCATACCCAATCCTACACCTGTGAAAACCAGCCAGTTATATCTTCTAAGAAACATATTTCTAATATCTTTCCCAGCTATTCCAATGGCCTTCAGCATCCCCACTTCCTCTGCCTCAGAAACAACTCTGGTCAGTAGCATAAAGCGGATACACACCAATGAAATAACCAGAACCAACACACTTATCAAAAGAATAATCATAATTATAATTCCGTCTGAAAGGGTATTCATCATTTTAATCAAAGGTCTGGTAATCGTAGGACCATTCATTGGGAGATTTGCATCTTCATATGCTGTTTTAAATGCATTGGTGTCTGTGTTCTCAGTAAGTAAAAATTCAACTAGATACTCCTCGCTCCCCAGGCTTCTTAAATTCTCATAATCCTCTTCACATACCAAAAATCTCTTAGATGACGCCATCATGGAATTCATCTGTGAATCCCTGATAAAGCCTGCCACTGTCAGTTTTTTATTTCCAATCCTCATATCATCACCAATTTTTACATGATATATGGATTCATAACATACCGGCACATAAACCTCTCCCGGACAAACTTTCGGAAGCTCATTATCAAGTCCAATCATATAGTCAAATCCATCCCCCTGAACGCTGATTCCATTATCCTGGGTACT
Source organism: Lachnospiraceae bacterium (assembly GCA_045124315.1). Classification (GTDB taxonomy): domain Bacteria; phylum Bacillota; class Clostridia; order Lachnospirales; family Lachnospiraceae; genus CAG-411. The sequence continues at coordinate 36,938 of JBGVLO010000028.1, read as the reverse complement.
GTCCAGCAGGGACTCTTCTCCCAACATGAGAATACTGTTTTCCAAATTCAAAAACCGGATAATCTGATAATCCACGACCTCCGGTCTGCTTAGAGCAAATTCTTCCACCTCATCTGTATCAATATCTCCTGTATGCATCTGCAAAAAATCCGGAGTTTCTGCCACTTCCATAAGATGATCGATTGCTCCGGTCAGATTTGCAAAAAGCATTGCCGTGAGAGAAATCATTGCTACAGATATTGCAACAAATGCTGTAAAACTTACTGTGGAAAATCTGTCCCTTCCCCATGATCCTTTTGTCATTCTCCAGTAAATATTATCTTTCATACTTATCCTTTCTTTATTTCCAAATCCTGAATACTTTTGATTCTTGCCATTATTACCGCCACCACAGACAAACATACACCGGAAACAATAATTACAAAGCCTGCTCCTCTTCCTATGTCTGTGTGAAATACCTTTGCTGCCAAATCTGCCAGCAACCCGCCTGTTCCATAGGCGACTACGTAACCCATCTGGGAGAGAAATCCGATAAAGCCCCACGCCCTTCCCTGAAGTTCATCCGGAATATTGGTCCTTACCAAATAATCCAGACAATTGTTTGCAAAAGGCAACATGGAAAAAAACAGGAAGCCAAATCCACAAATAAGAAAAATATTCTCCCAAATACCAAACCCGATCATAAATAGTCCGGCAAACATCAGTGAGATTTCAAGGACTTTCACATACCTTTTCTTTATTCCATGCATTCCTAATACCAGACTGGAAACTAACATTCCACTTGCACATACGGTTTCCCCTATTCCCAATGTCTTAGAATTGGCAAAAGACAAAATAAGCGGCTCCGCCAAAATCTGAAATACTCCAAGGAACAGTGTCATAACTGATGAAACCAGAATGAGTAAAAAGATTCCCTTTCTAGAATGTACCACATCCCAGCCCTCTTTCATACTCTCTATAAAAGATTTCTCATCATCAGCTGGTTTCGTCTCAATTCCTCTTTTTACAACCGCAGTGGATATTACGGTCAGAACAAAAGTGCTGATATCAATAATAAGTAAAAGCTTCACATCACTTACACTCAGCAAAAGACCTGCCACCAAAGGAGATATCAGATATCTGGCACTTCCCGCCAGGCTTACCAGACCATTTGCCTTTGAAAACTCCTCCTTGGTTAACAAATCCGAAACAGTCGCCCTATAGGAAGGTTCCAGCAGAGACGAGAAAACGGAACTCACAAATACACCAATGCAAATCTGCAGAAGGCTTGCTCCCCCATTCATCATACAAATCAGAATGTAAATAATCCCTAAAGCAGAACAGCCATCTCCTAACATCATCAGCAGTCTTCTGTCATACCGGTCTGCCAACACTCCCGCCGGAACACTCAAAATCAAAGTTGGCAAAAATGCAAGCAAGGTTACCAGTGCCATTCCGGTAGCACTCCCTGTCTGCTGAAACACATACACTCCTAAACCAAAGCTGGTAAGTCCACCTCCTATGGAGGAGATCAACTCTCCTGTCCAGAGCAGTAGAAACTTTCCAAAATTACTTTCCCTTACATTATCACTCATATCTTTCTCCTTTCTTATCTTACAGACCGATTGACTGTCGATAATAATTTAAATGAAAAAGGAATATAAAATTCCTTTTCCCTTAACTATTGTTCAATTACTTTTCAAATATGGGTTTCACTGCTTCCTGCAATGCACCAGATTCCATACCAAACACTCGCTCCACATGATAGATAAAACCCATTCTCTTTCTTTGTTCCTCTTCTTCACTATAGTGAACCATACTGTCAAAGGCAGTATAGGAATAAGTCATAATCATTTCCACAGCCTCTGCCGGATAATCTGTATGCATAATCCCTTGTTTGATTCCATCTTCCGCTATCTTGGTAATCAGTTTATTTACCCTTCCCAGCAGCATATTTTCCAGCTTCTGATGCATTAGTGCATTTTGTGGTCTGTGAACCTGCTCCATGACCAGGTCACCAAGTTCATTATCAACATTAAGCGATAACATAGTACGTGTTAAGCGTTGGAGAACCGGTATGGATTCATCTAATGCGATAACTGCAGCTTTTTCCAACATTTGATTCGTCAGCCGTTCTATCATAGCATCCAATATATCTTCTTTGGACTTGAAATGATAATACAGTGTTCCTCTGGCAATCCCAATCTCCTCAAGGATATCATTGGTACTGGTATTATCAAATCCCTTTGCACAAAATAATCTCTCGGCAACATCTAATATTTCATTTCTTCGCTCTTCTGCATCCTTTACAATTCTCATTATCTACACCTCTACCGACATCTTGTCGGTAATAAATATAACACACTATTTCATTTTGGGCAAGCCTTAAATTTCTTATTTCTTTAATAATCTGTCATACTGTACATACATCTTTTGTACTTCATTTTCCAATGTATAGTAGTGTCCAATATATGGAACTAACAGGATCAAAAACAGCACGGTAAGTCCCAGTACCGGTAAAAAATCCGACAACAGCATAATACCAAAGGAAAGAAGTGTAAGTATTGCAAATGTAATGGTTACAATTAAATGAACCAACCGCTCATGTTGAAAAAATGCAATCTGTGTCAAATGTTCCTCAATCACGCCTTTCCAATCCGTTTCCTGTGGTGCCTCATCTAATAATCTGTCTATTCGTTCTCGATAATCTATAATTCTCTTTTTCATATGCTCTACTCCATCTACTACTTACAATATACAACTATGTCCTCAATTGCCTCTTTATTGGTATTGTCTGCTCCTTTGAAAGTCTCCAGCGTATGTAATTCCTCTGCTGTCTTATTTTCTTTCTTTTCAAGGGATTTCTTAATCATATTCATCATCATCCGCTTCATGAAGCCTACCTTTTTTGGGGCATAACCACCCTCATAATAAAAGAAACGGTCTCTTGGGATCTGATTCTGCTCTGCAATTTTTGCTGCTATCTCTTCACTTGGAACGGTCATTCCAACACCAAATACAATGACATTCTTAAGATTCAACGCTTTAATCTTATCATATCCGAAAACCATACCTCCCATAATCCAGCCACCATAGATGACCATATCATAATCAGCCAGTTCCTTTGGCTTGATACTTTTATATGCCTTTGCCTCACAGCCCAATCGTTCTGCAATCCATCCCGCATATTTTGCCGTGAAACCTGTTCCACTCTGATAAATCACCACTTTTTTCATGTTATCATCCTTCCTTTCATAACTTTATCCATTGAAACTTTATGTCTATGGATTTTTCAATTTACTTCTTCTAAATTTTTTTCCATTTGCAATAGTGTATTAATAACTGTTCCAATGTCTTTCTCATCTATTCCTTCGAAAATCTTCTTGACGATACTCTTACTTCCCTGGTCATGCTCCTCACAAAAAGCTCTTGTCTTTTCCGTCAACAGAATCCGTTGCTTTCTCTTATCCTTATCATCTAAGGTCATTTTTACATAACCCTTATCCTCTAGCTTGTTTAAAATCTGTTTCACATTCTGATGGGAACTTCCCATAATCTCCGCCAGTTCTTTAATCGTAGGACTCCCTTTACAAAGATTAATACATATAATCGCAAAAAACTGCTTCCAACTAATCTCCTCGAAAAAATTGTCTGCCTTCGCCTGGTATCGATTTTCAAAGGCACTGATCAGCCCAAGCAGGAAAAACGGACTCTCGATTCCTTGAAAATCAAGTGTTTCTCCGCTTATTAATTCTTCCAGATTATGCATGCTTCCACTCCTTTCCCAACCGTTCTACACAAAAAAGGTAATACATTACCCTTGTTAAGTAATATATTACCTTTATTATAGAATGTCAATATTATTCTTACCAATACAGTTTATTTTTCCTGATGCCACCACTCTTTATCTTCAATCTGGTTATAATAATGATTGATACGATTAATTCTTCCATTTCGGATTTCAAATACTTCCCATATTACACCAGAGCGATTGGTTGGCACATAAAATGTCTGTCCTTCTCCTTCTGATGTATATACATTCACTTGTGCACCTGATCCGGACATTTCATAAGAAGTTGGATTATCATCACAGCAATTTGTAAAATCTGCCACATAATATTTATAGCAGCCATTTTTCAAATTTTGAATGGTCATGGTTTCCGGTCCATAACTATCGGTATCATCCCTGTCCAGATTATTTCCATAAGGATCTTCCTGCTGTCCGTACCAAATATGGTAAGCAGCTTCTGTTTCTTTTCCATCATACGGAGTAAATAAATGTGCATCCAAATCCTCTGGATATGAACCCCAATCTAATACAATTCGCACTTCTCCCTCATCAAGCGTAGGGGATAGTAAAATAGATACGGTATCCTCCGGACGAAAACGTACATTTTTATAGGCAGTCTGATAATCCCAACAGTCAATCTCAAATGTATAATTTCCCGGTTCTAATAAAAGCGCTGTATTATCGTATTCTGAGTAATCCAAGGTTTTATAGATTTCCCCGAAACGATTGTTGATTCCTTTTCGAATTGTAATGGTTGCTTCTGGAATATACTCCTCCTCAAATGCATGTCTTAAACAAAAATACATATATGCTGCTTCTCCGGTCTGGTACAGACATACATTTTCCTGTACTAGCTCAACAATTTCCCCTATAGGCTGTATTCCATAAATAACCTCCGTGAGATAACCTTCTTTTTCAATTTCCAATCGGTAAGTGTAATCGTCACTTGGAATATACAATTGATACCGGCCATTTTCATCCGTAGAACAGGAAAATAAACATTCCTCTTTTCCTTCTGCAAACAGACGAACAGTGGCATAGGAGATTGCGTTTTCATCTTCATCTACGACGCATCCATCAATTAAATTAATACTCTCGGTATCTACCACAGCATGATAAGTATTATAAGCAGCATTCAACATCCGCACTGCCTGCTCATGAAATTTCTGTTGCATTTCTGGTGAAGTATCTTCTAGCATAGACCACCATGGACACTCCTCTTGGTCTCCCCATTCTGCCTTTGTTGCAATATAGTTCAACTCTTTTATGGAATTATCTTTTTCCTTTGTGGTTATTCTCCATTTCACCATAGCATCATCCGTAAAATAAAAGCGCTCTCCAGGCTTGCTCCTTGTGGCATAAGAAGGAGTATACTCGGTCACGGTATGAAAGAAAATAAAATCCACTTTTCCTTCATCTGTAAAATAATAATCTACCGTTTCGATTTCCCCATTTTCCAAGTACTCCATACTCACAATTTTATTCACAAGATTGGTATTGGGATTTCGATATAATATATAGTCGATTTTATTTCCGGTTTCTTTGTTTTGCAAGGCCTTGGCTTCTACATTATATGTATTCAGAATTCCGTCTTTCTCTGACTTCTGGTCAATATCCTCCAATTTGTAAAACAGACTCTTGTCCCAATAGTCCTTTTGGTTTGCCTGCCTTACTTCATAATTTTCTTCGTAAATATCAATCTGCTCTAAAGCGTTGCCAGATTCATTCAGCATTAAAATCTTATTTTCAAAGCTTATGGGCGTAGGCGTTGGCACATCTGTAGGTGCATTTCTTTCTGCGATTGCTGCCTGTCCGCCTCGGGATTGTGCCACCTGTGTTCCTTTTCCCTTCAGTAAATTCCATCCTACAACAATCACCACCACTGCTGCCACAAGACCAATGGCTCCTCCAAGGATAAACTTTTTCTTTTTCGTCCACTTGTTTTCCTTTTTGTCCGATTGGGGTTCTTCCTGTTCCTGTATATTTTGTTGCGGATTTTCCTGCACCATTTCCTGTGACGCAGATTCCTGTTCTACGGCTTCCTCCTGCGCAACTTCCTGTGACGCAGATTCCTGTGGTACTGATTCCTCACTCATAACTTCCTGTGGTACAACTTCCTGTTGCGTATCCTGGAACACCGATTCCTCTTCTACTCTTTCGCCACAAAATGCACAGAAGCTTGCATTCTCTGGCAATTGGGCGTTACATTTTTTGCATATCATTTTATTTTCTCCTCTTTTTTCTCGCGAATGCAGAGTATAACGCACCATGCAATCGACTTTCCAACACATATATAGCAACCTTTCATTAGTTGCATCATCCGTATTAAAAATACAGGCCCACTTTGCAAATGTTTTGAAATACGCCACTATGCAAAATGAGCCATTGTATCATAAATTTGCTGTGTCTGTCCGTTCTATACAACAGACATGCCTTCTTCGTATTTATCATCAGGAATGGAAGTCATTCCATATTAAGCATTTCTTCCGGTATGTTACTTTTCAATTACCTGTCCGTTTCCACCACCCACAACATCTTCTTCTCCGGAATGGCAACGTACCACATTTCCTTCATTATATCCAACTATTTTTCCATTATATCCACCATCAGCTTCAATCGTGCTATCCGATTGACACTCCATTATCATCCCCTTATTATATCCAACAATACCTCCAACATGAATAGTCCTCCTTCTATCAACAATAATATCACTTTTCGACATGCAGTTATAAATCTCTCCTTCATTGTATCCTACAACGCACCCAATATCTGACCCAATATCTGAATAATAGCCATTCTGATTATACTTCATTGTCCCATCCACAACACATCTTTTTATTTTTCCAGTATTTTTAGAACAAAGAAATGCTCCTGCATCATCTTTAAGTGTTATTGTGGCATTGGTTACATTACAATCCAAAATATTCCCTTCATTTTTATATGCCAAAACTGCCCCCGAACCAATTGTGAGATAGCTATTATCTATCGTCACATTTTTTACTGTTCCACTTTCACCAATCCATCCAAATATAGATATTACCCATCCTTCAGGATCCGTATTAGAATAATTGGTAATACTATATTGTCCACCATCATACTCCCCAGTAAATGGCTTTTGTTCGCTAAACAATGGATCAAAGGTACTATACTCTGCATCAATATCTGCAACCTGCTTAAAATAACAACTACTGTATTCCGAGATTTTTTTCAACTGATCTAAAGTACTGATTTGATATGGAGACTGCTTTGTTCCATTTCCTCCATCAAATACAGTACTTGCATTGCTTACACTTACTACAATGTTTAATCTTTTCTTTCCATATTTCACCACTATAGTTGCATATCCTGCATTCTTTGCAGTAATTTGATATTGGTTAGAAGAAACCTTCGAAACGGTTGCTACGGTACGCTTCTTAGATTTCACGCTTTTAATGGTTCGTGAAACACTTTTGGTTACCGTTTCTCCTGCAACCAGCGAAAAATACTTCCTGGTTGTTTTGGCAGCCTTTACCTCCGATACAGGCATCTGTGGAAACAGTGTTGCCAGTATCATCACAATCCCCAGTAACAGGGTCATAATTCTTTTTTCTTTTCTCATAATATTTTTCCTTCCTTGTTCTTTATTTTTCAAAATAGCTTTTGCTATTTTATTTCCCGCTACCTGTATTTCCCGCATGTAACAAATCCAAATTATCCAGCGTAGACTTCATAGACTGTACCACACTTACCATCTTGTCATATTTCAGCAATTCCTCACACTGATTAAACGCCTCTTTCATAGAATCCACCCGAAATGATACAAACAAGTCCAATATAAGGGAAATCGCCTGTGGATTCTGATATCTTTCCGGCAAAAATTTAATTAACTCCTGATTGGTCTGACAATATTCGTTCACAGTTTTTTGAAGTTCCATAATATCTTCCTGTAAATCTTTTATTTTCTTTTTTATGTCTGGAAGAATAAACTTGTCATAAATCAACGACCTGACAACGGCACTGATAATCCCTGCCAAGATAGCAGGAAGACCAATACTCCAGAAAAGCTGTGCCAAATACTCCGAAGCACCATTGGCAACTGATTTCGCTATCATTTTTTCAGCAATTGCACCATTATTTTCAAAGGAAATTACATACAAAACCACGATAAAAATGACACCGGTTAAAAATTTATTTTTATATGGCTCATTCTGCTTTCGTTTCAACTTTACAAGTTCTTTTGACTTTTCATTTAGTTTTGCCGTATTTTCTTTCAAAAAATTCATAACTTCTAGAACGCTTCGTAATCTTGGCACAACAACATTCGTTATCATATCCGAAGAAAGATGCTCCGCCATAATATTGTCAGCAGCTCCCTGTCGCTGGTTCTGTGTATTACCACTGTTTGTTCCACTGTATTTTTCTCTCATTTCAGCTGCATATCGTTCCTTTTCTTCAATTTTCCGCTTTTCTTCTTCGGTTAACATACAATTCTCCCTTCTTTTTCTTTATCTTTCAAGATAACTTTTACTATTTCATATTCCTTGGCTTTTATTTTTCGTAACATTTTTTGATTTACTTATTTCATTTCCATTATAGGGGAATCGCAATACTCACATACATTATGCTCTCCGATGATAATCATATTCGTTGCACCACAATGTTTGCATGTCACTGTTACTTTTCTTTCCTGTTGTTTCTTCTTTTCTTTTTCTAAATGTGGAAATACAATTTTCTGTGCGTCCCGATCCACATAAGCATCTCCAAAGTACCCCGCATTTACCATTTCATTCAAATCCCTTACAATCTCTGCCGGATTATTTTGAAATAATAATGATAAATCCATAATAGAAGTTGTTTTCCGTTTCAATACATAGTCTAAATACTGTTGGAACTTACACGCTTTTTGCCGTTCCATTCTTTCTAATAACAAAAGAACAAGTCCTCCTGCCATACAGTACATCCCGATTCCCAACGACTCTGATTTATATGCTATAAGCATAAAAAGCCATAAAAAGACAGCTGCTCCAATGGACAAATATCCTGAATAGTCAATTACACCATGATTGGACGTCTGTTGTCCCTTCTTATTTCCAAGATTTACGTATCCTCCAATAAGTAACACAAGTACGATCCAAAATCCGAAATTATCCGCTCCACTCATCAATGCTAGAAACACATAAATCCAACCTATAACAGCTAGTGGCTTTTGTGTTGATAATAATAGTTTTTTCTCTTTCTTTTCTAAAAATTTATATAACACTATGCCTAAGGGCCATATAAACAGAAAGACCAGCGATAAATAGCCCCATAATCCTAAGGGCTTTTTTTTACTTAAATTCATACTTTTTTCCTTCCTTTTTCTATATTTTTCAAAATAGCTTTTGCTATTTTACTTCCCACTACCTGGATTTCACACATGTAGCAAATCTAAATTATTCAGCGTAAACTTCAAATTCTTTTCATTCCTTCATTCTCCTTCCGTTTCCCCATTATTCAACAAAAAACAGTGTTATTATACTTTTCATTTTACCAATTGTCAATTACTTTACTACTAGGATTGTACTTATTTTTTTGCTTTTCGTATAGTCATTTTCTTCACACTCAGCCAATAATATACCCATTCAAATATTGTTATAATAAAAGGGAGTGTACTCAAATCTCTGCATATTTCGTGAAACATATATATTTAGGGCTACCTAACATGCAAAGGAGGCTATGAAATGACTCATCAGCTATTGGATTACCAAGCGATTGGTCAAAAATTTAAGTCTCTCCGCCAGGCACAGGGAATCACACAGGAAGAACTGGCTCGTCGTTGTAATATCAGCGCTTCCTACCTAAGCCATATTGAAGCTGGCAATCGAAATCTTTCTTTGGAAACCTTTTCTGCACTTTGCCGGGAATTATCTGTCAGTAGTGATTTCATTCTATTTGACCAGCTACCCAAAAATGAAACTTCCGGTCAAAAACTACTGGATATGGCAAAAGAAAAAGGCGATGAGTCCTTTGAAAACTTTCTTTCCGTTATGCGTATTCTGGCGGAGAATGCTGACAGATTGTAGCTGCAACTACATCTTCTGTCATTTTAATTATATCTGGCTTTTGTCAAGATTTTAAGACGATTTGCGTGCAAACGAATTGCACGCAAATGTCATTATGTGCGTTACTGTTGTAAAACAGTGGCTTGCAGAACTTTATATGATTTTGACCATGGCAGAAAAAAACGCGGAAGATTTCTTACGAAATCCTCCGCGTTTTTTTAACAATTTCATTTTATTCTTCATCCGTCCGGAACAGTCCCTATAGATTCCCACCAGTTATCCTTCCGAAATTTACCAATGTATTTCATGACCTGAAAGAATTTTCTGTTTGATTCTTTCTGCGTCATTCTCTCCAACAATATAAGGTTCTTCATAATTATACTCAAAAAAGTCAGTCATACTCATGGCATACTCAGAATAATACTTTTTCTGCTCATAATCTGTCAGCCATTTTTCTTTCAAAAGCATGCCTATTTTTCCTTTTACATCTTCCCAGTCCTTGTCCAACGCCTCTTGAGCCTGCCATACCTGCTCCTCATAGATTGCTATATACCCATCTCCGGCAAAACGTGTACCCTGATTTCGTTTAAAAAAACCAACGTATCCTACCTCTCGTTTTCCATCCGGTTTGCAAAATATCAACGGATGTATGGTAATGGTTAGATTTGCATAACATTTCACTTCCTGAAACAGTTCATAAGGAATGCCAAGAAATTCCTTACAATAGTTTCTTACTACCATGTCTGCACAATGCTTTATCAGTGCTTCTTTTGTTTCAAACTCCGTCAGATCTAACATTTCAGCTATTTTTTCCTCATTCATCTTCGATATTAGCTCCATAGCTTTAGAATAAGGAATCTCCATCACCAAGGGTTCCACTATAAATGAGGAATACTCCACTGTACATTTTATCTTGCCAGATCCTATCAATTCTATGTCCACGCTACTAATCCCCGCATCTTTTCTTGGCATATACCAAAAATCCTTCTCATCTGGTTTTGCTTCCATATGGTCTATTCCCAAAGATATTGCATCAAACAAATTCTTCGGTTGCTGTATCTCACTATATGCATCCATAACTTTTCTGTCCTTATTGGTTTTATCAATCGCTGCAATCCGAAATACTCTCTCGAAAGAAACATTACTTTTTTTCCATGCCAAACAAACTACATAGGGATATATGTCCTTTACCTTCTCGTGCTGTAAGGTCTTTGTAAACCTTCTTGAACCTGCTCCATATCCGATTTCCATATCTAACGACTGTTTTTGCTCATCGCTATGTGTAATAATCATATTCATTTCTGGAAGAATGGACAAATTTACCTTAATGGTGTAATTTAGCAGATCCATTCTCTTCTCCTGATCCTTCAGTTCCTCTAATTTCATCACTGCTGCTTCCGTAAGTTGCCAAGTATATCTGTCCCCTTTCTCTACAAACCACTTCTGACTTTCCACACGAATCCACTCATTTCTACTTTTCGGTTTTTCCTCACCACAACTATTTTTCTCCCTGTCAATATCTAACTTTGGTTTATTATCCCTTATCTCTTTATAAAATTTCGAAGAAATAAGTTCCATCCATAATTTCATCCCCCATTTTCTCGGAAGAAAAATAAATTCACAAGATTTCTTCCTTGCCTCCCTCTTCAAAAATCTTTTGCGAGATTCATCAATATCTTTATCCCCTATTTTTTTTATTTCCATTATTTTTATTTCTATTATTTTTACTTCTTTTATTTTCTTTTCCTCGCACCAAGCCTTTATGCCCCCATTCACACTATCTACAACATTTGAAATATGGTTTTGTTTTTCTATATTCTCCTCCTCTTTCCTGCAATTGTACAACATATTATTCTTCAAAAATTCGTATTGATTTTGTTCTTCCAAAAATGCTGTGTCTACTCCTTTCTTCTTATAATTGTTAATTATTTCATTGCGAATTTCCTCAGAATACTTATTAAACACCTCCGCACGAAATCTTGCCTTTACATCTCTGTCCGACTGGCTGTCACCTTCTTCATGCCGGAATTCTGGATGTTCCTTCTCTCGGCAAATCCCAAGAAAATGCTTCACCTTGCCATCCAACCGTTCAATGATAAGCAATACCTTATAAAACCGTTCCTCCAGCACCTTCTGATATTTACAGGCCAGCTCCATATCGATCTCTGCATTCCCTTGTTCTCTGTACCATTTTTCATCAGACTTTATCAATTCTTCATTAATCAGAATACAAGTTTTCTTTTCATTCCCCATACTATCTACACATCGATACAAACAATCTCCCTTTTGTACAAAATACTTTTCCCGTTCTTCCTGACTGCCTTCTGTTAATCTCTCTATAATGTTTACATCTAACCATGCATCTACCATAACTTTTTCTCCTTCTTATCCTCAAAAAACCATGCAAATTCAAATTCATCCTCGACACCGCATCATTTTACCATCGGAAAATTTTCATGTAAAGTTCCTCTTTCTTATCTGTCCTCTTTCTCCCTCTTTTCCGTTACTGATTCACACAAATTCATTGGGATTTATTGGAATTTCTTTACATTTGTGATAAAATATAGTTAGAATTTTATATCTAACAACTGTAAAAGGGGAACATGTTGTGAAAGAGAGGGGGCATTTTTTTGATTTCATATCTTTATTTTGCTTGTTTTATGGTAACTTTTTGTGAAATAATCTTCTTTTTGCTTACCAGTAAAAAACCCAATTTAAATTTTCTGTTATCTTATGTGTGTGCCTTGCTGGTAACTTATGGGCTTTGGGCTTGTTCCATTGCAAAAACAAGTTCAGAAGCAGCATTGGGATGCCGGATTCAATACCTTGGCGCGACCTGGGTTTCTTTTTTTATATTGTTAAGTATCGCAGACGTTTGCAAAATAAACTTACCAAAACTACTACCAACTTTTCTATTTCTTGTAAATATCCTCATTATGGCAAGTACGCTGTATATTGGAATAGGAGATACTTTTTACAAATCCATAGATATTTACAAAGAAAATGGAGTTACCTATACGCTAAAAACATATGGGCCTATACACTCATTCTTCAAAGTGATGCTGATTGTTTATATCATAGGTATGCTGTTTTTGACCATTGTCGGATTTCGCCGAAAAACCACCGTATCCTATCGATATTCTCGAATTTTGCTTATTATGGTGATTACGGATGTTGCCTGTTATTTTTTGAAATCAATTCTACATTCAAATTTTAATATATTAAGTATTACATATACGATTTCTGTTGGAATACTAACCTATCTGCAACAGCGAATTGATCTGTATGATGCGGATCAACTAGTAGGTGAAAGTGGCTCCTTTGATTCAAAAGGTATCATTTTATTGAACAATGATTGTTATTATATGGGATGTTCTAAGAAAACACTAGAATTATTTCCAGAAATTCAGGAGTTGAAGCTAGAATACGCACTTCCTATAGATGAAGACAAATTCTGGGTAAACTTTCTTCCTTGGGTAAACGAGCTAAAACAGACAGGAAAAAATGAAACCCATCTGTTAGAACTTGGGAATAGAAGTTTCCGAGGCAAAGTAAAAAAATATGAAAAAGACTTTCAACGGTTTGGAATACGTCATCTGGGCTATGTTGTAATATTATGGGATGATACGGAACAACAGAATTACATTAAAAACCTAAGTGAATATAACGACATGCTATTGGTGAAAGAGAAGGAGTTGCAAAAGCAGAAAGCGATTGCAGAAAATGCAAATAAAACCAAGTCCGCCTTTCTGTCCAATATGTCTCATGAAATTCGAACACCAATGAATGCAATTGTTGGTATGACAGAAATATTAAAACGAAAGCAGTTTGATGAAGAAACAGAAGAATATCTGGACAATATTAAACATTCCGGAGAAGCTTTGTTGGCCATCATCAATGACATTTTAGATTTCTCCAAGGTAGAATCTGGTAAGATGGAACTGGTTCCAGAAGACTATGATCTGAGACTTTTGATCAAAGAATTGGATTTAATATTCAAAACACGTATCGGAACGAAAGAGATCCAAATGGAATATGATTTGGATGATCGGATTCCTAATGTATTGATTGGAGACAGCAAACGAATTCGTCAGATTCTCATAAATATTGCCAATAATGCAATTAAATTTACAGAAAAAGGATTTGTACGAATATCTGTTGCCGTAGAAAGCATGACAGAAAAAGAAGTAAACCTGAAGTTTTCAGTAAAAGACTCCGGACAGGGTATCCGGGAAGAAGATCTGCCTAAGCTATTTGATGCATATCAGCAGGTAGATTTGCAGAAAAATTCAAAAAGAGAAGGCACTGGTTTAGGACTTGCTATCTGCTCACAGTTAGTTCAATTAATGGGCGGATCACTTCAAGTGGAGAGTACTTACGGAAAGGGATCTACCTTCTTTTATTCTGTAAAACAAGGGATATCCACTCGAGTGCTTCAAAAGAGTGAAGCACATACACAAGCTAAGTTCACAGCACCAGAAGCACATATTCTCGTAGTAGATGATAACAAGATGAACCTGAAAGTATTTGAGGGATTATTTAAGCCAGTAGCCATGCAAATCGACACGGCCATGGATGGACAGGAAGCAATCGAAAAAGTAAAACAACAGGATTATGATATTGTATTTATGGATCATATGATGCCAGGTATGGATGGCATAGAAGCAACAGCAGCTATTCGTCAACTTCCGGAAGATGCATTACACGATGCGGACTATTACAAAAGACTGGTCATTTTGGCCTTGTCTGCCAACGCAACAGAAGATGCAAAGCAACTGTTCTTAAGCAATGGAATGGATGGATTTTTGTCAAAGCCGATTAAAATACAAGAGGGCCTGGAACTACTACGCCAATGGCTCCCACAAGAAAAAATTTTAGAAGAAAAATGACAGCTTGTATGCTGTCATTTTTCCATTCTTTGAAGTTTTCTACTGCTATTTTAACGGAAAGCAGATATCGATTTCCATATAGCCATCTTCTCTTACCATACGATAAATATCAAGAATTGGTCTTTCGTCCAACTGATTTCCAGTCTTTGAGAGCCATCTGCAGAATATCTCCTGATACACCATAAATAAAAACTGTGGGAACCCCTTGAAATGATAAACGGCATACGTTCCACCATCAAAACTGTGTGTGAAAATACCGGTATTTTCCTTCAAAGCAGGGTGATCCGGTGAAATGGTCTGACACAATTCATACATACAGTTGTCTTCGTCTGTAATGGAAGGATCATCGATTGTGCACTCAATATACATGGTATCTTCTGTTGCCAGATATTCATATTTTTGAATAAATTTACACCACTCTTCTGGCAGGTTATGATAATTTCCCTTTTTTCTCTCATAAACAACCAGGAATCCCTCTATGTATTCAACAGTAATTCGCTTTTGGGCATCTTCAAAATCATCTAATGTTAATCCATGTGAAAAGGAACTCTCTTCCACCATCTGCTCACTGATTCTTCGAAAATCGGCTGGTGAAACATCCAGATGCTTCTTAAATGCTGTGGCAAAATTTGAGGAAGAATATCCGTATTCTCCACCAATCTCTGTAATACTTTTCTCTTTCTCGACTTTCAGCCGCCATGCACTTCTTTCCAGACGCACCCTCTTAATAAACTGATATAAGGCCTCATCTGTATCCTCTTTAAACATACGAGTCAGGTGATATTTCGAGTAGGCGCAGTGGCGCGCCACATCATCCACAGTGATATCCTCGTCAATATGGTCAAATATATAGTTTATTGCCTTATTGATAACTGCACTCCGAATTGTATTACCTGCTCTATCTTCCATTGGGCTCACCTCCTTTGATTCTATTTTTTTGTCTTCTGATCAAACATACAGAAACGATTGCGGTTAAAACCTCGGAACATGGTGTTGCCATCCACACCCCGGTCATTCCAAGTAATCTCGGAAGGATCAATGTAAATCCTAAAAGAAGTATCATTCCTCTAAGTGCTGATATGAGCGCAGACGATTTTGCGTCACCACAGCTTGTAAAATACATAGAATTTATCACATCGTATCCCATTACAAGAAATGTAACTGCATAGAGTCTGAACCCTGACGCTACCATATCTGCCACATTGCTACTACATCCAAACATTCCTGCATATCTTCTACCAGCAAGAAAAAAGATCCCCGCAATCAGAACTCCCGTCACAAACAGTATCCGGTTCGTAATCTTTCGTATGTCGAAGGCTGCTTTTGTTTCTTTCGCTCCCCAGCAGATACTGATCAGTGGCGTGATTCCCTGCCCGAATCCAATACAGATCATACTGTATCCATACACCACAAATCCAAGAATGGTAAACGCTGCAACACCTTCCGCGCCCACATACTTCATCAATACATAGTTAAATACAAACATAGATATAGCACTGGCCATCTCCCCAATAAACTCAGAGGAACCATTTAGTATCATTTCCCTGTTTATCCTCTTGTCAAATTCAAATCGACGAAATCTTATCCCTGCTTTTTGACTTAAGAAATAGCCAAGCAAAATAACAACTGTGATAATCTGTACCAGAAGAGAACCCATTGCACTTCCCTGCACGCCAAGTTCCATTTTACCTACTAAGACCAAATCCAGAATAGCATTCAATATACAACCAGCAATACTTACGATCATGCAGACCTGTGGTTTCCCATCCACACGAATGAACATCCCAAATACAGTTCCAATCACCATAAGTGGATAGCAAAACAACATAATCCGGTAATATTCTGTAAAATAACCGGATAAACCGTCATCTGCTCTTAATATGCTAAGTATGGGTGTAAAAAGAGCGAACACCAAAATTGAGATTATGATGCAGGCAATCAATGCTGTTGCAATCGTCTGTGAAAATACCGCTGATGCCTTTTGTCTTTCCTTTGCACCAAGAAGTCTGCCACAGATTACAGTACCACCTACACCTACACAAAGCCCTACCCCCAGATAAAAATACAGGATTGGAAGACCAAGGTTGATTGCCGCCAGTGCATGTTCCCCTACATAATTTCCTGTAAAATAACCGTCCGTTATGGTTATAACTGTTTCCAACAGCATGGCTATAATACTTGGAATCGAAAACTGAAGGATCATTTTTAATTTGTTTTCTTTCATTTGTTTTATATCCATAGTTGCATCTCTCCTTTTCTGAAATCCATTATAGAGATGCAACTATTTTTATGCTTCTGAATTCGTGCTATGATTTTTCACAGTTAGTAATCTGCATCAACCCGAAACCTAATCTCTGTACAAAAACCCTTCCCACCACTTCCTCTAAAAATAATCTTACCATTATGTGCCTCTACAATCTGTCTGACCAGTTTTAAGCCATATCCGTGTGCTGCCTCTCCATTCTCCATATAGTCTTCACCGGAAACAAAATCCTGGTTTAATTGTATGAGCTTTTCCATCCCCACTCCGAAACCATTATCAGAAATTGTGAGAATATATTCTCCCTCTGCCTCTTGTATAGACAAAATAATATGACACCCATTGGGATTATGAGAAATGCTGTTCTGAATTAAATTTTCGAGCATTCTGCGTAGCAGATACTTATCGCCTTCCATATAAAAAAACTCTTTAGAAACAGTAGAAATATCATAATCGAGCTCGTACTTTTCATCTATGCCATTATTCAAAAAATCAGTTATGACGATTCTTCCAAGTTCTAATAAATCTAATTTTTCTTTTCTCAGCGGTTGCATAGAGTGTTCTAATTTTGATACTAAATTCAAATCTGTGATTAACCTTTTTATTTTCTCCGCTTGTCCAAGAATAATATCTGCCTGTTTCCTAGTACTCCTACTTACCTGGCTATTCTCTTTTATTTCACCTGCATAACCCATAATTAGCGAAAGCGGTGTTCTTACATCATGGGATATTCCATTGATCCATTCAGCTCTTGTCTTGTCTTTTTTTCTTATATATTGGCTGGCAAGATTAAGCTCCTGATTCACGTCCGCCAGTTCCCCATCATCTGGAAGCTCTACACGTTTTCCTTTTGAGATTGATTCAATTCCATGAATGATTGGAACAATCTCTTTTTTAATCTTTTTCGTATTATGTCGAAAGAGCAAAACAACCATCAAAATATTCATGGTTATTAACAAGATACCTCCAATAGCAGCGACCCTAATAAATCCAGAATCCGTTACATAGTAAAGCTTTACCATACTTATTCCAAATATATCGTCTGGTTGATAACCAACCACAAGTAGCCCAAAGTTCATTTTCTGTACGAGAACCGGATAATCCTCCAGATACCATCGGCTAAAACCTGCTACATCAGAAACAGAATATGATTTTGGAAGTTGTTCTGGCATCCGATAATCCCATATTACGTTTCCAAATTCATCCAAAATCATAGCCCATGCATTTTTTACAGCCAATAACTTTTCAGCACCTTCTTCCAGATAAATCTTTCCTTCTTCATTTTTATTAATTCCTTCCACAATATGATTAATTTCTTTGTCAGAATCAATCGTATGCGTTTTAACAGCCGCTAAAAACACGATCCCACCAATAAAATTAATCACTATGAAAAGAAATAATATTATTATACTGTTCCATAAATATTTACGAAATAATTTATTAATTGTATTCATTTTCTCACCATTAGTTTATATCCAAGACCTTTTGCAGTAATTAATGAAACCGGACTAGACGGATTCTCTTCTATTTTTTCTCGTAAATGTCTGATATGAGTCATCAATGTTGTCTCGTATCCTTGCCATACCTCTCCACAGGCATTCTGACATAACGCACCTACTGTAACTATTTTTCCAGCGTTTTCTGCAAGCTTCGTCAAAATTCCCAATTCTTTTGCTGTTAACGAAATCGTTTCATCTCCTCGCAGGACTACTGCTCTGTCAAGATCAACCACTGTATACTCTAATTGGATGATTCGATCCTCTTCCGGGTAAACACGCTTCATAATTGCTTCTACTCTAAAAAGTAACTCTTTTGGCAGAAATGGTTTTACCAAATAATCGTCTGCCCCTAATTCAAAACCTGCGAATCGATCTTCTGCCTCGCCTCTTGCAGTCAGCATCAATACCGGAATCTTGCTTAATTCACGTATTTCCTGTAAAAGTTCAAATCCATCTATTCCAGGCATCATCACATCTGTAATAACCATATCCGGCATTTTTGCTAAAATCAGCTTATGCGCTTCTTCTCCTGAATTTGCTGTTATTATATTGATATATCCTGCACGTTCAAATATTTCTTTCAACATAATAAGAAGCTGTTCTTCGTCGTCAACTATAAGAATTGTTTTCTTTTTTATCCACATATTTTCCATTAAAATATACCACCACTTTCTTTCCTCTCCATCTAGATATCGTCCCAGTTCTTTCTATTATTGTAATATTAAGTTTCAAAAGTTCCGAACCCACATAAAACGTATGACCTTTTCATACTAGTATCATTATACTGGAATTACCTGTAAATCGAAATATTTTTTTTTCAATCTCAAGGTTATCTCAAGACTGTCTCCATTTTTTCTCAAGGTTCCCCTGTTATACTTCCAATATAGGAACAAGACAACGAACTTTTAAAGTCCCACAAAAGGTAACAGGACAGCCCCCTGGCTGAACTGTTACTACAAAAGAAAGGAATACCATGAAAAAATTTATCAAAATAACCCAAAAAATTCTTATCGCAACAACAGCTCTTTTCCTACTTTTCATTGCTACTCATCAAATTCTCACTCTTATTGAAAAGAGACAAAATCCAACAACTGGTCAATATGTCACTGTAAATAATAAAAAAATGAATCTATGTATTCTAGGCGAAGGAAAAAATACTATCGTTCTTCTCCCTGGTCTTGGAACTGCTGCCCCTTCTCTTGATTTTATGCCTCTTGCAAAAGACTTATCAAAAAATAACAAAGTGGTCATAGTAGAACCATTTGGTTATGGGTGGAGTGATATTACACCAGAAGAACGAACAATTGAAAACGAAGTTGAAGAAATTCACATGGCTTTACAAGCTGCCAATTTATCAGGTCCATATATTCTTATGCCTCATTCCATATCAGGACTTCACTCTATTTACTACGCCAACACTTATCCTAATGAAGTGTCTGGGATCATCGGAATTGACTGTACACTGCCTAAAATGGTGGAATATTTTGATGAAGAATATCCACAAAAAATGCCACTTGTAACTGGACAGCTTTCCTCTATCGGAGTAATGCGTGTACTCACGCTACTGGCTCCTAATAACTTCATTTCTGATAACACTATGAATTTTTATAGCAAAGAGAACCTGACTATGCAAAAACGTATTGCATCATGGAAATCTTCCAATAAAAATGTTGTTGATGAAATGAATCATATCAAAGATAGTATCTCAGAAACTTATGACATGACATTTCACGATAATTTACCGGTTTTACTTTTTTCATCCGATGATAGTGATCTTCCTCCTAGAGAGGATAAAAAAACAAATTTGTCCTTTAACGAAACATACATAACGAATCCTGACATTCAAAAGGCGATTTCCTTAAATGGACCTCACTATCTGCATTGGACATGCAAAGACGAGATGTGTTCTTACATAGAACATTTTCTTAACGAATATTATTAAAGCACAAACACTATTGCCTCTACAAAATGTGGCAATAGTGTTTATCTAAATTTATGTTATGCAATTTCTTCAGAATTACGCTTAATCTGAGCAACCACATCCATTATCTGTTTTGCAGTACCCATATTGTCCTTGAACAAAGAAGTAATACTTCCCACTGACTTGAATGGCTCTCCCATCAATACTTTATTGTCATCAATATTTCCATTGGCAACAATATAATCAACGATCAGATTTACAAAACGCATCTGGTTGAGATTCAGACGCTCTTCTGTAAGAAATTCACTAAACGCTTCATTAACAGCTGCTCTATCTACTCCCACAATCTGACGAACCAACCGCCCAATCGGAGTTTCTCCATATTCTTTCACATAATCATCTTTTGAACCAAGCTCAGTCCACAGAATGCGCTCCAGTTCCTTAAGATCCGATTCGGAAAGCTTTTTATTATTTCTAAGCTTATATACAGAGAGCTTGTCGCTATGTTCTTTCAGATAAAACTCAACCTTTTTCCGATAATTTTTAAGGTCATTCCCACCATATATGGGTTCTCCTTCTTTGGAATCAATAATGGTATCAGTAAAATTGGTATAATATGGCTTCCTGCGAAGCTTATCCAGATATTGAAGCAGTCCTCTCATGGCGTTTCGTACTGTTTCAAGTTCTATAACCGTAGCACCATCCCAAAACTCAGTAGTCTGAACTTTTTCAATGATATCCTTCTGCTTTTCCACCTGTGGAATGGAATACTTTGCAGATAACTGTTCAGCAGTTTGAACCACAATATTTACCGGAGCCTGTACACTCTTGCTCTGAAGCAGTCCAAGATCAATACTGTAAACCAGGTAATCAAATCTTCGTGCCAGTTCGTCTTCTTTCTTAGGCTTGATCAAAGGAGCAATATGCTCTTTGATATCCGCAATCTCTATGGTCTCCAGAGAATTCCAACTGGAAAGTGCTCGAAATATCTCCACATAACGCAAGTGTCTCTTTACGAGAAAGCTATCGTCATTCAGCTCACTGACTGCACCATGCAACTGCTTTACCAAGTCAGCACGATAAGTCACATAGGATTCGTCTGATGTGTAAGGAGGTGCTTGAAGCTCTCTGACAATCTGCGCTTTTGTGTTATAAATTTTCTCGCTAAGTGATTCTGTAATTCCACTCTCCGCACCGTTCTTATTCACACGGAAATACTCAAAGTTATTACAGAAATCAAATATAAGAAATCTCTCCTTGTCTAACCCCTCACCCAAAAGATTCGGACAAAGCCTTGTTCCTCTACCAATCATCTGCCAAAACTTAGCATAACTACGCACCTTCTTGAAAAACACAAGATTCAAAATTTCCGGAATATCAATCCCCGTATCCAGCATATCAACAGATACTGCGATTTGTGGCATCTTATCACTGGTACTAAAATCATCAATAAGGGAATCACAGTATTTTATGCTGTAATCAATCTGCTTAATGAAGTCACCGCCACACTCAGGAAATAACTGATAGAATCTCTCAACAATAGCTTGTGCATGCAGACTGTTCTTGGCAAATATTATCGTTTTACCAAGCTTATCTCCACCTTCTATTTTTAAACCTTTCTCCATAAGTTCTTTGAGAACCTTATCTATCGTATCTGAATTAAAAAGCCATGAGTTGATGGCAGAACTGGATATGTCATCGCCGACCATATCATCACTTTCAAAAGTCTTTTCATACTCTTCCTTTTCTGTATCCGATAAGTCATCATAGTGGATACCCTCTTCCATAATTTGGGTCTTGTATTCCAGCGTAGAATAATCCACCAGATACCCTTCCTCTACTGCTTTCTCAAGTTCATATGCAAAGGTTGGTACTCCACGTTCAAGATTGAACACACCATATGTATTCTTATCAATTTCATTCTTAGGTGTAGCTGTCATACCAAGAAGCATCCCATCGAAATATTCAAATATCTCCTGATACTTTTTATATATACTTCTATGTACCTCATCACAGATTATGAGCTGAAAATGACCCGGACTGAACAATTTCTCACCATACTTGTTTTTCTTTTCATCTATGGCATTCATCATGGTAGGATATGTGGAAAAAATCATTCTGCAGGATTCCGGATCATCTTTACTATCCAAAAGATTACAGCAGGATAGATCTGGCAGCAGATTTGTATAATTATTCTTTGCCTGCTTAACCAGCGCAGTTCGATCGGCTAAAAACAGAATGTTTTTCACATAATTATGACGTCTTAAAACCTCCACAATGCTAATACTTACTCTAGTCTTACCGGAACCGGTTGCCTGAACGATCAGCATTTTCCGATGCTTCTTCATAATCGCATCACAAACAGCAGTTACCGCTTCTTTCTGATAGGGTCTATTGGTAATATCATCCTTTATTTTGATATGTTCCAATGGAATACGTTGCTTACGACCATCCATCTCAAGCTGTAATTCTTCTTGCGTAAAAAAACCAGAAACTTCACGTCTTGGATAGCCCATAAAATCATTGGTATAGAAAAACTCAAAGCCATTGGTAGTAAAAATGAGTGGTCTTCTTCCATACTTATTTTGCAGACAATCCGCATATAGCTTTGCCTGCTGACTTCCAACCATAGTATCTACTGATGCCTTTTTCGCTTCCACTACAGCTAATGGCAGATTATCTTTTCCCCAGAGAACATAATCTACATAGCCTGTACCGGTAGCATTTGGCATCCCCGTAACAAGTTCCTCTTCCGTAACATTATTGCCAATCTTCCAGCCGGCTTCTTTGAGCGCAACATCAATATATTTCTTGCGAGTCTGGGCTTCACTTATTTTATCCACACGGAACTCTCGAGTCTGAGTATTCAGACTCCGCTGACTAGCCATCTGCTTACGCAGTTCCTCGTTCTCTTTCAAGATACTTTCGAGTTTTTTATCCTTACTACTTAAATTCTCATATAACTGCTTTAATTCGTCCGCCTTTACACGTTTTTCATCGCCACTTGCAAGAATCGATTCATCATAAGTCTTCTCGGAATACTCAGCAGAATAGGAATAATCCACCCAGTCACAAAACTCAAAAAGATCACGAAGTGCGAGTATGGCTTCATCTCTTTTAATATTATTATTCGTATGAACCGCTACATTTCCAAGATGAATGGTATATTTTAGCATAGGAAACAGTCTTGGTTCAATAATACTTCGAAATGTAGGCTCATGAATAAGACTCGATACATTGTCCCGATATGGCAACGTCAAATCCGCATCATGCGAAAACACAAATCGAACAGCCAACTCCAATGCACGTCTTGAAAGGATTGCACAAGTAGCTGGAGAAATTGCGATACTCCGCTCCGCTTCTACCGCTTGTTCCGCAAAACTTGTATATTCACTTTTTTCTAAAAGATAATCGAAATTTGTTTCCATAGGATTTCCCCTTTTTTTAAAGCATTTTCTGTTGTTTGAAACACTCAAAGATATAGGAAGGATTCTCATAATAAACACTACTATTATAGTCATCAATCTTGGCACTGATAAAAGAATTATATACTTTTAACAATGCATCAATCACTTCTATTTTTTCATCCTCCGCAACTTGTTTTATCAGCCTTTTATACACTTTTCCAATGTCCCAATAGGAAGGAATGCTATACATACACTCTCCCACATTATCAAAAGTACCTGTTTGTATATTCGCATCTGCAATAAAATCTTCACTTACTCTGTCAATGTTATCACAATGGTATACATCTGCTAAATCATAGATTTTATTTAAATTTCTTTTGCCTAATTGATTCACCACATCCGCACGAATATTTTTCGTTTTTCTTGCAATATAATCAATCAAGCTACAGGTATAAAATAAATCATTTTCTTTTTTTGTTTCCCGACCACTCCCTATCACTATACCACCTCCTCAAAACCTCTATATTCTAAACATTGCAATGCATCTTCTGTACAAAACACAATTTGATGAGTTGGATATTTGAATCTAGCCAATACCCAGAATTGTTCCCTCGTAATCGTGCCATCCATATAATCTGAAATATAGTTATAAACCTGGTCATCCGCCATTGCTCCGATTACAATATCATAGTTATGTTTTTCTCCACTCCTGCACGCTATGATAAAATCCAGCCATTCTTCTGTCATTTCTTTAAATTCTTTTATCTTTAAATCTGTCTTTATTCTCACGTCATAAATTGAAACAATTTTCGTATCATATCGTCTTGCCCATCTTTGCGCTTGCTCCTTTATAATCGTACAATAAAAACCAGTTCCAAAATCTTTCGTGTTACGACCCACACGAATTTCCGGACATTCTACTGTCTCATATCCACCATGATATACCGTCATTATAGCCATCAAACCACCCCCTATCCAAATTACATACTCCTGTATTAATCTATCGAAAAGCTTTTGCGTTTCATTTAGTGCTTTCTCAGTAGCAACTTTCGATTTGTCTACTTGGCGGACGAAGTCGGCGAACTGCTCCTGCAGTTCTAATGTTGGCAAAGGAAATCTCAATTTTCCTAATCTTTCCTTTGAAATATTAGACATAGACTTAGCCGAACCACTTGCAGCACTTTCAATCTGACTTCTGTATAAGTCATGATTAATTAATTTCCACAAAAAAATCTTATTACAGTTTGTTTTTGTATTTAGTCTGAATATCAAATCAGGCATCATTAATTTCTTAGGTGTTGATTCCACATATGCGGCCATTCCAACAAGTTCTGGCGTATTTTTTCTTGTAAATAGCAAATCACCAGCATGCACCTCAGCACTTTCTACAAAATCTTCTTCATTTATAATCGCCTTATTTTCTTCTGGCTTATAAACTCCATATGTAGCAGCACTTAGTTTAAGTATTGCAGGTTTCTCATCTGCTCTTGCCACACTATCGCAAACAAAACTCTTTCCATTTTCTATACTTTCCAAACAATCATTGAATGCTACAATATCCCACCCATAAGGATTTGAAACTGGGTCACCAAACATCTCGACAAATCGGGCTTTTACTGACTATTATCAATCATCACCAATAAGTTTTAGTAATGCTTCCTCTGTCCACAATTTATTCGGAAAGATTGAAATATCTTCTTTATGTTTTCTAATAATTCTTACTGGTTCTATTGTATTGTCATATACATGCAATATATCACATAACTCCATCAGAAGCTTTATGTTATCAAGAGATTTATAATACCTGGAAATGATTTTATCTTTATCAACATTATGCCCTCCAAAAGCAACTCTTGCCTCGACACGAGCAATATTTACTGTTGGTTCAATGGTTAGAATGAACACGCATTTGATAAAATAACCTGCTTCTTTTGCTTTTCTTAATATGTCCAATTTATAGTGTGAAGATAACACTGTCTCAAATGTGAAATCCTTTCTTTGACATATAGCTTCGTAACGTTTTTTATCAACCAGCTCAGCAGCTGATTTATTATCCATACCAGTTGCAGCTACTACATCATCTGCATTGGTATATTCTCCAGCTTTTTCAAAAAATTGTGTTACTGTGCTTTTCCCAGAACCATTTGGACCAGCCAGAACCAACAACATAGGCTTTTTATTTAACATATTTCTTTTCTCCGTTCGCATATTCTATATATGTTCTTTTTGAAGCTTCATCATACTTTGCAATTGGCTTTTTACAAATAATCGCTCTTTCTATTGCTGATTTGACAGCATGAGAAGCTCTCTTGTCCATTTCTTCATCTTGATTGGATAAGATTTTTTCAGTATTTATAATTTCCTTTGGGGTATTTTGGGTCACTACTTTTATAGTATGTTTCCTTGTTATCGTTTTAACATTTGACAATGTATGTTCCATCATAAGAAACCTCCTTTTTATACTTTCTGCAAAATATATCCATGCAACTTTTTTTCCACCACATTTTATATCAATCCTTCTATTTTCCAGTATCCCACACACAACTTCAATTTACCATCAAGTCATGTATCTCTGATGAGATGTTTTCACATTTGCTTGGTTAACCATAGCATACTGCATGGTTGTATCTATCTGTGAATGACCAAGTATTTTTTGTACCTGTTCAATTGGCATGCCTTTGTCTATAGCTCTTGTAGCCATAGTTCTCCTAAATTTATGAGGATGTACCCGATCCAGATTAAGTCTTCTTCCTAACTGCCTCAATCTGATTTCCACACCACTAATTTTCAACCGTGCATGTGGAGAATCCAACGTAACAAACAGGGCTTCATTATCATCATCTCTGCTATCAATGTAATTTTTCAGATGAACCTTCGCTTTTGCGTCAAAATATACTCGGCGCTCCTTGTCCCCTTTTCCATAGACAACACATTCTCTTCCATCCAAATCAATATCATCAATATTCAGATTTACTAATTCACCAACTCTTATACCTGTGGAATAGAGCAAATCAATCATTGCCAAATCCCTAATATTTTGGCAGTTATCTCTCAATTTTTCTATGCCCTCATCAGAAATCACATTCTTAACAACGGACTTTGTCTTAATCTTGTGAATCCGCTTCATAGGGCTTTTCAAAATATAGTCTTCCTCTTCCAGCCACGAAAAGAAACTGGAAATATTTCTTCTGATATTATCCACAGTTACATTTGAACAACCATTTCGTTTTTGATATCCCGCAAGATATTCTCTAATTTCTTCGGTAGTAATTTTGCGAACTGCTGTATCAATCCGTGTGAACATATGTTCAACAGTCACTTGATAATATCGGATTGTCCGCTCAGAACAACCTTCCACCTTTTTTGCAGCCAAAAACATTTTCAAAAATTCATCATTGGATATATTTGTTTTTGTAACCTCATTCTCTGCAAAAGACTTCACTATCACTTCTTGTAATTTTTTCATCTGTGCAATTGATAAATACTCAGACATTTCATTTAGAACTTTTACAATTTTTTCTTCCATATCAGTATATTCCTTTCAAATATACCAACATCCTTCAACCAATACTTTCTTACTCTTTTAATTCTTCTTCTATTTCTTGTATCGTTGGCATCGAACTCTTATAATCCTCTGGAATGAGATTATTCATATCGTATTCCAAAATCCCAATTGGTACATTTACCGCATTTACTGCATACTTCGCAAGTACATTATCTTTTGTCTTACATATAAGCAAACCCAACGTTTGATTATCATTTTCCTTTCGCAGAATTCCATCTACCGCAGCAACATAAGTCCCCAACTGTCCCATATCACCAGGTTCAAAAGCTCTCGTCTTTATTTCTATAACTACGTAACAATGATTTGTAATATTATAAAACAGCATATCAAGAAACTGCTCCGTATCTCCCACTTCTAGACGATATTCTCTTCCAACAAACGCAAATCCTTTTCCTAACTCTAGCAAAAAACTTTGTACATTCGACATAAGTGCATCTTTTAATTCTTTTTCGTCATAATCCTGACGCAAAGTCAAGAAATCAAAGTTGTACGGATCTTTTGTCATTTCCTGAGCTAAATCACTTTGTACATCGGGAAGTGTTTTTCCAAAATTACTTATTGCTTTTCCCTGCCGTTCATAAAGATTTGTATCAAGGAAATTTATAAGAACTGATCGAGACCAATTATTCTCTATTGTTTTGGATACAAAAAACAATGCTTTTTCTTGATTTCCTTTACATTTACTTAAAATCTGAATATGATGTCCCCATGGAATATTAAAAATTCTTTCATCAATAAAATCGTCAACATATTGCTGACTTATTTTTGTAACCGAATCGTCAACAACCTGTTGACGATTTACATTTCGACAATACATTTCATAAAAATACTTCATATATTTCAAATTTGTAACAGAAAATGATTTCACATCCGGTAATTCTTTTTTCAAATCATAACTTAAATTTTCAAAAAATTTAGAACCATACCCAGCTTTGTCCACTATCGATGAAATATCTCTTCCAAGATTCCAATAAAATCTTAGCATCTCCTCGTTAACCTTAGAAGCTGCTTTGATTTGACATTGTTTAAAATTTGCACCAACATTTTTTATCCACGCAGCATATTCAGGATGTCGTGTAAGTAATTCACTCATATCTTATTTCCCCTAGCCAAAATATTCTTGCATTAAACTATCAAATAGCAATTGTGTTTCATCAAGAGCCTTCTGCACTGCAACTTTCGATTTGTCTATCTGGTGGGCGAAGTCGGCGAACTTGTTCTGAAGTTCTATTGGTGGCAATGGTATTATTAATGTTCCTAAAATCTGTTGATTAAGATTTTGAATATTAGCACCTCTTCCTGCCATTTTGATTCGCATAGAATCAGTCTTTAATACCCTCAATAAATATGGTACTGTAATCTCATCATAATGCTTTCTATATCTTATACAAAAACCACTAAACGTTGTTGGCACATTTCCAGGATATACAGCCAAACTCCTACCAACTAAAGCTTTATTTCCATTAGAACGAACAAATACAATATCATCGTCCTTAAGTAAATATTCTTCTGATGGCATTTCATTTAATGATACAGTAGGAAGTAGATCTGTATTCTCAATAACAGATAAGTCCTTGAAATCACCTACACCCAAACAATTTATCTCAACAGCACAATCATCATAACGAAAATTCATTCCATTCTTACAATTTCCCATTTCTAACAAAGGTTTTGTATTCCACCCTTTTTCATTTAAAATTGGGTCACCAAACAACTCGACAAATCGGGCTTTGATGAGGTCATCTAACTTCGAAATCTCATTATTACGTAAATCTAGTAGTTTCTTTGCTTTCTCTAAAATATTAACTATTTCCTTCTGTTCATCAACAGAGGGTAATTCAATCAGAGCATCTGTAAGATTGCCCAATTTAATATATTTAATCACACCGCCAATAGCTTGTTTTCTAAGTTCTTCAATATAGTCTTCCATAAAATAGTAAAGGTAAGGCATATATAATTTACCATCGCTATTGTCCTCAATAATGTATGTTCGTTGATAGGCATCAAATTTTCCATTGTAATACTTGACATTCAAATCACCATTACCAGCTACCAGAACACATTCACAATCATATGAATAGCTAGATATCTTTAATGGTTCCCTTGAGCAAGTAAAAAATGGATATTGTCCATCTTCTGACGAAGCATTTGCATCAAGCTTACCTGTCTTTATTTTAGTTAAATCTCCTATCTTTACTTTCATCTATCATCCCTACAAACCTCAATCCATAAAGTGCATTGGTCAGCAGAGCACCTCCTGCTATATTACCACTTAAAATGTTAACAACATTAAGCAAAATGTTTGGTACATCAGTTGTATTATACTTTTGCTCTGCAATCCAATGCACTCTATAGATTCGTTTTCCTTTCATCTTATTCAATCTAAAAATTCCAATTACGCTTTAGAACCTAGCATATATTCACTTTTCCAATCCTCTCCCCCACCAATCCAGATGGGCGTAGCACTGAAAAATCACATCTAACCTAACAGCTTCTTCAACTCAGCAAGCTCCGTCTGAATTTCAGCTTCGATTGCTTCAATCTTACCCAGAATTACATCCGTAGGTTCGTACTCAACCGGTTCATAGACAACTTCCTTGTATTTATTGATGGAAAGATCATAATCATTCGCTACAATATCCTCTACTGGAACAAAGAAGCTTTGCTCCGTTCTTGCTCGATCAGCTTCCCCATCCAGATTATGAAATCTTTCGATAATATCAGGAATATCATTATCCGGGATTTCCTGACGCTTGTCATCTAAGCTATATCCGTCTGCTTTCATGTCATAGAACCATACCTTGTCCGTTCCACCAGAACCAGTCTTTGTGAAAATAAGGATAGCGGTAGATACGCCGGCATAAGGCTTGAACACCCCACTTGGCATAGAAATAACAGCATGTAATTTGTTATTCTCAATGATTTCTTTTCGAATCTGTTTATGAGCTTTACTACTTCCAAACAAAACACCATCTGGAACAATAACTGCACCTCTTCCACCTTTTTTCAGAATACGCAGGAACAATGCAAGGAAAAGAAGTTCTGTCTTCTTTGTCTTTGTCACCTTTAACAAATCAGCAGATACTGCTTCATAATCCAAGCTACCCTTGAAAGGGGGATTCGCAAGAACTAAACTATACTTTTCTTCATCCGTATTTTGCTCGGATAAGCTATCCCGATAAGAAATATTCGGATTCTCTACACCATGAAGAAGCATGTTCATGGCTCCAATTCTAAGCATGGTTCGATCCATATCGTTACCAAAGAACATGGAGTTATTGAAATGCTCACGAAGTTGTTCATTTAAGAACAGCTCTGCATGGTTCTCTCTCAAATATCTCTGTGCTTCAATAAGAAAACCTGCACTTCCCATTGCAGGGTCTATAATCGTATCTTCCGGTCTTGGTTTTACCAAAGAAACCATCATATTGATAATATGTCTTGGTGTTCGGAACTGTCCATTCGTTCCAGCAGTTGCCACCTTTGAAAGCAAATACTCGTAAAGATCACCTTTAGAATCTTCATCTCCCAGTTCCAGCTTATCAATTCCATCTACAATTTTTGAAAGCATAGCAGCAGTAGGAATCTTAAAAATAGCATCTCCCATATATCTGGCATAGGCGGAATCTCCATCTTGATGTAAGTTCTTAATGAATGGAAATACTCCATTGGAAACCAGTTCATACATCTCATCAGCAGAACCCAGGTTCTTGAACTTGCTCCAGCGATATTTCTGGCACTCTTTTGGAAACATGGTTTCATACTCTACTCCCAGAAAATTTGCTTCATTTTCTTTGGTAGTCTCCACATCATCCAATTGCTTAATAAAAAGCAGGTATGTAAATTGTTCTATCACATCCAAAGGATTTGTAATACCACCAGTCCAAAATGTTTCCCAAATTTTATCAATCTTATTTCTCAAATCACCTGTAATCATAATGTTCTCCTACTTCTCTATCGTATACTCTATTTTGTGATGTTGAGGGGCAAATGATATTTAAATGATATTTTGCCCCCCTAGTACATCGGACAATTAATTACTCATAGGTTTGCGCAGAATATTTTTTTGAGAGTGCTGCTTCCCAAACGTAGGCGTAGCGAGCTACGCTGAGGCTTGGGGAGTTGTGCTATCAGGAAAATAGGCAAGCAAAACTGTGAGATAATTATTGAACGATGTACTAGTATCATTTTATCACAAAGGATGTTTTTTCGAAAACCTTTTTTCAGCCCGAGAACGTGCAATAATCAAGACAAACATTTTGCTTAGCTTGATTATCAGATATCAGTGTCAAAAGGTATTTTGCCCCAAAATAATTCCTTTTCAGAAAACCTTGCACAAATACTCTGCTAACATATATAACGGTACATTCGTCACCCAATCCTGTTGCTTATAATTACTCATGGACGAACGGATTGCATCGTTCAAATTATACTTTGTGACCAGCGCTTTTAAACTCTTTGCCTGAAGGTTTTCCTCAGCTTTTACTTCAATGGGCACAATATGTCCATTACGCTGTACGATAAATTCTACCTCTCCCCTTGAATTTTCAGCACTATAATAATACAGATTCATATTGTACGATTTTAATTCCTGTGCAATAAATTGTTCTGTCATAGAACCTTTAAATTCACAGAATATATCATTTCCATTCAAAATTGTTTTGGCATCCAAATCGCCCCTTGCTCCTAATAGACCAACATCTAACATGTAAATTTTAAACACAGACATATCTTCATAAGAGATCAACGGCATTGCTGGTTTATCAATTCGGATACTTTTGTGAATAAGACCACAATCCTGTAACCATTGAATTGCCAATTCAAATTCCTTAGCTCTAGCTCCTTTTCGCAAAACACCATACACAAATTTCTTATTCTCTTTTGACAATTGCTTAGGAATGGACTCCCACACCATTTGTACCCTTGGCACAGTTTCCGTTGGTGCATGCTTTGAAAAATCGTTTTTATAGTATAACAACAGAGATTTTTGTATACTTCGCACTTCCTGTAAATCGTCTGTGTCTACATATGCCTGAACAGCCTCAGGCATACCTCCAACATAATAGTAGTGTCTCAACAAATCAGAAAACTTAGGGTGAAATGCAGAAATCATCTCTAAATCCTGTTTTTTTATCAAATCAGCAAGATCCGATTCACCAATTGCCAATAGAAATTCTCGAAAATTCATAGGATATAAATGTAAAAAATCCACTTTCCCAACTGGAAAAGAAGTTCCCTGATGCAGTGCAACCCCCAAAAGAGAGCCTGCTGCAACAATAGCATATTCTGGAGCATTTTCCTGAAAATATTTTAACGCAGTAAGAGCCTTAGGCGCTTCCTGAATTTCATCAAAAATCAATAGTGTGTTCTCCGCGTGTATCTGCTTTCCACTGACAATTTTTAATGCAGAAATAATACGTGGGATAAACTTGTTCAAAAGTCAAGGACTTTTTTTAGACAGATTATATGTTTAATAGAAGAAAGAAAAAGCATAAAGAGCACTAATGCCCCTTATGCTTTTCTTTTTTCTTTTGCTGTTTCAGTTCAAACAGTCGCTGCTCTCTCGCCTCTTTTTTCTCTCGGCTTCTTTGTTTTCGTTCCTGTTTGTTCTGCTCCCGTTGTAATTTCAATGCTTGTTGTGACTTTGTACCGATACCGGTTTCCTGCATCTGTTTTTTTGCATCACGCTGCATTCTCTTAGGATTTCTTTTTCTCTCCTTAACAACAGCTGCCACAGCCGGACTAAATTTTAAACTGTAATAGTTTTTTTGAATATATTCCTGCACTTCATACTCCTTAGGTTCTGCACCAAAGGTTACTTTAGCCACGGATAGCTTTCCTTCTTCCATGCACTCAAATATCCCTACCCAAAATGGTTCTTCAAAAAATACTGTCAGTTTTCCACTTACTTTGTCCATGACAATCCCTCCTATTTGCACTTATGTGCTCGACGTCGCGGCATTGGTCTGGTAATTCTTCAAACAGATTACTTTCCTCAATGCTTCGCGCAGATTTGATGAACAAAGAATGGACAACCCGGAGGGGCAGGTTACTAACCCTACATACTATAGGACGGCTGGGCTACCAACCAGCTCTAGCACATCTTTCAGATGTACATTGCGTTTTTATCTTTGCAACTATAATCAATGCCTTACGCATGATTAACAAGATACTCCAGTACACATAGCATATGCATACTATTCACTTACTACTATATCACAGAAATGGATGGCATTCTAGCAAAAGAATGTTTTTTTCTGATCTTTTAGCTTACCCCATTCTCGCTTTTCTTTCTATTATTCTGTGTTCCCATTACAGAAATATTGATGGAGGACGCATCTATTTTATCTTCTGAATCCTGAGTTTCTGTGACAGTTGACAATGTTCCATCCAACTGCTTCGTGACACTCTCTGCCCTTAACTTACAGAAATTTAGTAAGGTATCATAAGCCTGTTCAAATTCCGACAGGGAATAAAAAGCAGAGGCATCCTTCTCAACATATGGATGAATCATCTCGTAAACACGATTCATTTCCTTTTCAAATTCTTGAGAATTCACATACTCCACAAGCTGACCAAAGCTCTCATGATATTGTTCCAAATATTCTTCATTGGAAACAATAAAGTTCCACAAAGGCCGATCCTCTTCCGAAGTTCCTGATAAAGGAGAATCGATTCCACAATTCACAAGAGAGGTGGCATCTCTGGTCTTTCTCCTTCCGACCGCACCTGTTCTCCATCTGGAAACTCTGGTCTTTCTCCCTCTTCTGGAATCTGACTATTCTCTGGCAGTTCTGGTCTCTCTCCCTCATCTGGCATCTGACCATTCTCTGGCATCTCCGGTCTTTCTCCGTCCCCCGGCGCCTTTCCTTCCTCAGGTCCACCCATATTTGCCAGCCTTGCAGTCTCGGGTTTATACAGTTCACTTTCTTCCTCATTATTTCTCGAAAGATAAGATGTACCTATCTCTTCAATCCCAAGATATAATCCAAAGTCCTCTCCGTTGATTTTCAACTGGACATAACTGGTAAGTGGTGCATCCACTCCTACCTTCCGAAATAGTTCATAACTGAGATAGTCTTTCATATATGTAGCATCCGCATAGATATTATTTAAGTTCAGCTTATCTAATCCATAATAGGTCTGTCCCTCTTCATATTTTCCAAAGTTGACCTTAAAGCTATAACGATCACTTTCTGAATCACTTGCAACAGATGACAGACTGGTATTTCCTTTGGTTGAAAATGAAACATTCTCAATTTTTTCACCATCGATTTCCACATCCACCTGATATTTTGTTTTTTTCGTTGGATTTGCTAAAAGGTCCTCCCAATCCTCTTCATTAATCGTCACATCAATTTCATGGACATAGGATTGATCAAATAATTTGGTTTCATACTGTACCTGGGAAGATTCTGTTGAGGCTACGGACTCCGTTGTTTTTGCTGTCTCATTCTTCCCACATCCTACTAGCGATGACACTGCTAATAGACAAGCCAATAATACGATGCACTTTATATAACGCATAACATTCTCCTTTCACGTTTTTTACAATATTCCCATACGTATATGTTCATTCCGTGAAAAGAAAGTGTTCAAAATGTGTACTCTGCGCTTATTTCATTACCGTTCACAGGTATGCGAACGGTAACCCTATTTCTTCTTTCCTGCCTTATTCTTAAGCAAATCTAGTATGATTTTCCCACCCTCTTTCATTAGGCTTGGTCCACAACTCGGACACCACATTTTCCCTACATCAGGGTTCCAGGAACTGTACCATGAGATATTACTTTTCTTGTAACACACCTTAGGACTCATCTTTGCAATACAAAATTCTACACAACTACTTCATAAATCTCCTTATCTTCAATTCCTTCCACATCTTCATTCGTCATATCAGATAAATAACCAGATTTATACTCTTTGTTCTTCAAGAAAGAAAAGCTTACAAGATAACCGCTTTTCAGTTCTCTACTTTCTAAATACCCATTAAGCTGCTTAATTCCATCTTTTCGATATTGTTCCCCATGCCAAATCTTCAATTCAATAATGAACTCTTCCTCCAAGTAGGTCACAACAATATCCATGCGATTGCTTGATCTTGTCTCTGGCTCCACATAATAAAAACCTGTGCCATTGATAATTGGTTTTAAGAAGCACAGGAATAGTAATCTGCCCTGACTTTCTATAAAGTGTTCATCCTCCTTGCGATACTCTGCTTTCATCAATGCTTGGAAACGGTCAAGCACATGAACCATATCCAAATGTCCATCTTCTTTTATAAACTGGCTCTTCTCAGGTTGAGCCAAGTCACTTTCTCTAGCCTTTTTTATCAAAACATGTTCCGTTAAAATATTGGTAAAAATAATATTAGCAATTTCCAACTTGCCATCTATATTTGCTTTCTTTCTAAATATTCCAAAGGTAAGGCCTAGATTAATTGCCTCATCTGTATCCACATAGGAATATTCCCTGCCTAAAAAAATCATCGAATCAAGCATAATTTTTAATGATTTATTATTTTCATAATTCTTAATTAAGTCATCTTTTAATGTACTATCTGAACAATGATAGTGCTTCACTGCTTTCACAATACCATCATTTGTCCAATTCTTTTCACCCTGACTATCAATCCATTTGCATAGCCAACTTACCAGATATGGATATCCATTGGTGTAATAATATAGTTTCTCACTAATCGCATCAATATCCATTCCAGTATGAACATCACTTTCATACTCTCTCAACATAGTCGCAATATCTTTCGGATGAAAACTCATGTCCACATTAAAATCCACCGCAATATTCCATGGGCTATTATATTTTTTCTCTTCTTCTGGACGTAGTTTCAACTTCAAGTTCTTTACATCATACACACCTGCCAAAATCACGCTTTTAAATGTAAAATCCTCTCCAGCATTTCTAGACAGATATTTTTTTCGAAGTAACCCCAAAAAATTGAGAAACACCTGATTATCCGAGCATTTATCCATCTCATCCACCATAAGTATGATTTCATATTTCTTGCATAATGCTGTAACCTTTTTCCCTAACCATCGAAACGGATTCTCTTCATCGAAATCAGATTTATCATACCAAACATTTTCATCTATTTTGCTTATATTTGTGAAAGCAAATGCATCTGCGCATATATCTATAAACGATTTTGCAAAATTTTTATCCGATAAAAAAGGACTATCTCCAATTCCCTCAAAGCTTATATTTATAATCTCATATTTTGCTTTCAGCCGATTCTTCAACAAATACAAAGTCGTCGTCTTACCATACTGCCTAGAACGATTTATCGTAAAGTATTCTTCATCTTCAATCAGGCATATGATCTCATTAAGTTTCTTCGACGTATCTACCATATAATGCCTATTTGGTACGCATACACCCGTAGTATTAAATTTCTTCATACGACTCTCCTTTTCTGTTTCACTAACTTGCCCTCTTACTTATAGCTATTATTGTACCAAGTCGCTAGCGCGACGGCTAGCCCCAGTTACAATTAATTTCCCACTATTTAAAAATAAAAATAGCAGTTTTTGTATATTTGTAGTATTGTTAAGTTACCACACCAAACGCCACACAAATACCGCCAACTG
>JBGVLO010000027.1:0-1514 GCA_045124315.1 Lachnospiraceae bacterium | reverse complement strand
TGAAGTGAATGGAGCAAAAAAGTGTGCCATAGAAATATGTTCCTTATCTAAAACGGCAGGCTTTACCGGTACGAGATGTGGATACACTGTAATTCCGAAAGAACTGGAACGTGACGGAATGAACTTGAATCAAATGTGGGTAAGAAACCGTACAACAAAGACAAACGGTGTATCTTATATTATTCAAAAGGGTGCGGCAGCTATCTTTACTGAAGAGGGACAGAAGCAAATCCATGACAATATAAAGATTTATAAGCAGAATGCAACATGTCTGATGGAGGCATTAGATAAGCTTGGAATCTGGTATTGTGGAGGGAAAAATGCGCCATATATTTGGATGAGATGCCCTGATAATATGGGAAGCTGGGAATTCTTTGATTATCTGCTGAATGAGATACAGGTAGTCGGCACACCGGGTGAAGGTTTTGGAGCTTGTGGTGAAGGATATTTCCGGTTTTCTACTTTTGGTTCACCGGAAGATACGAAAGAAGCTGCAAGGAGATTGGTTGAATTGCTTTCGAAGTAAAGGATGAGGTACGGATTATGTTTGATGCAAGAAAAGTAACAAATCAGTGCGTTATTTGGATTAGAAAATTTTTTGAGAAAAATGGTAAAGACTGCAATGCGGTTGTTGGAATTTCCGGCGGAAAAGATAGTTCAGTTGTAGCAGCTCTGTGAGTAGAAGCCTTGGGTAAAGAACGCGTTATAGGAGTCATGATGCCCTGTGGTAAACAGCAGGATATTTATATGTCTTATAAGTTGGTTCAACATTTAGGAATCAAGCATTATGAGATAAACATACAACGGGCTGTAGAAGCAATTACAGAAAGTATTGCATTTTTGCCTGAAATGACAGAACAGGCACAGGTAAATCTTCCGGCAAGAGTTCGTATGGCGACTTTATATGCCGTGTCGCAAAGTATGAATGGAAGAGTGGCAAATACCTGCAATTTATCAGAAGACTGGGTTGGATATGCAACCCGATATGGTGATGGAGCAGGAGATTTTAGTCCGCTTTGTAATTTAACAGTTACAGAGGTAAAGGAAATTGGTAAAGTGCTTGGTATTCCAGAAGAATTAGTGGAAAAGACACCGATAGATGGTCTTTGTGGCAAGACAGATGAGGAAAATTTGGGATTTACATATGCCGAGTTGGATAAGTATATCAGAACCGGTGTTATGGAAGATTCGGAGAAAAGAAGGCGTATTGATTTACTGCATGAAAAGAATTTGTTTAAGGTAAAGCCGATGCCGGGATTTGAAATCTAGTATAAAGAATTGATAAGGTGAGTAATGGATGATTTCCATTGCTCCCTTTTCATATTACCAGAAAAGTTGCAATACGACATAAAAAGCGTCGTGAAGCAATCTGCTTTATGGTGGAGCGCATTGCTATCATTTATATTGAAAGCGAGGTTCAGACCATGAGAACAGAGAAGAAAGAACTTAATATACAAATTGGGAAGAGGTTGCAGACCGTCAGAGAGAACAGTGGATATACACAGGAAGCATTT
>JBGVLO010000026.1:0-3916 GCA_045124315.1 Lachnospiraceae bacterium | reverse complement strand
AAAACTTACACTCTATGTAGCAGTAATTGGAACTATAATAGGATTTATTTTAGGATATGTTTTAGGCATTATTGAAGATATTAAAATTCAAAAAGGTGACAATATATTTAAAGTTGTTTTTGTAAAAACCTTAAAGTTTTTAGCTAAGGTTTATGTGGAAATTTTTAGGGATACTCCTATGATTGTGCAGGCTATGGTAGTTTTTTACGGACTAAGGCAAGCAGGTTCCCAGATTGAACCTATGGCAGCAGGTATTCTTGTTACAGTGCTGAATACAGGCGCTTATATGTCAGAAACAGTAAGAGCAGGTATTAATTCAATTGATTTGGGACAAAAGGAGGGTGCATTGGCCTTAGGAATGTCTCCTATGTCGGCAATGTTTCACATTATTTTGCCACAGGCAATTAAGAATATCATTCCTGAGATGTCAAATCTGTTCCTGACAAATTTAAAAATGACATCAGTTCTTAATGTGATTGGAGTTCATGAGTTGTTTATGATGGCTAAGACTGCAGGTGGAACCTACTATAAATATTATGAATCATATCTGGTAATTGCAATTATTTATTTTGTAATGTGTTATGTGTTTAATCGCATTTTTCTTTTCATTGAAAAGAAGGCAAATGGAAAGAAGGATTATGCATTGGCAATTGAGTATATGGAAGATACACAGTAAGGAGGGGATTTAGGATGGAAGAAAACGTAATTGAAATCAAGGATTTAAGTAAAACCTTTGGAGAACATCAGGTTTTAAGGAAGATTGATTTTTCTGTAAAAAAAGGGGAGGTAATTTGTATTTTGGGTTCCTCTGGTTCCGGAAAATCCACCCTTCTTCGTTGTGTGAATAAACTTGAGAAACAGACCAGTGGAAAGGTTTTGTTTCATGGAAAAGAAATCAGGGATGTGCAAAGGGAAGTAAATGAGTATCGTTCTAGAGTAGGTATGGTATTTCAGTCTTTTAATTTGTTTAACAATATGACGGTGTTAAAAAATTGTATGGAAGGAACCAGAAAGGTGCTTCATATAGCAAAAGCGGAAGCATTTGATAGGGCAATTACCAATCTGAAAGCAGTTGGAATGGCACAATATATAAACGCGTATCCTTCACAACTTTCTGGCGGACAAAAGCAGAGAGTGGCTATAGCCAGAGGTCTTTGTATGAATCCGGAAGTTATTTTATTTGATGAACCCACCAGTGCCCTTGATCCGGAAATGGTAGGGGAAGTGTTAAATGTAATGAAAAAACTTGCACAGTCCGGACTTACCATGTTGATTGTAACTCATGAGATGGACTTTGCCAGGGATGTATCAAGTAGGATATTATTTATGGATAAAGGATATGTGATAGAGGATCTTCCACCGGAACAATTCTTTACCAATCCTACAAATCCAAGAACAAAAGAATTCTTAAGTCGTTTCATGGAAAGATAGAGGAGGGATAGAATGGGTAATTACGTAGTAACATTTGCGAGAGGATTTGGTTCCGGAGGTAAGGAAATTGCATCAAAACTTGCCAAAGAACTGGGAATCCATTGTTATGAAAACAGAATTCTTACACTGGCGTCCCAGTTGAGTGGACTGGATGAAAATTTATTTAACGAAGTAAACGAGAAAATACGTACGAATGCTGGGTTTTCCAGTTTCTTACGGGGACTTCCACGTTCCAGACATTACATATCAAGAAATGAAAAATTCGTTTCGGATGATACATTGTTTGAATATCAAAGACAAATTATCGAAAATCTTGCAGATACGGAATCTTGTGTGATTGTCGGTAAATGTGCAGATTATATCCTGCGTGGCAGGGAAAATGTCATTAGTGTATATGTAGAAGCTCCAAGGGATTTTTGCTTGAAACGAACCATGGAGCATATGCATGTGAGTAAAGAAGTAGCGGAAGCTACTATTAAGCAGACTGACCAGTATAGGGCAGATTATTATAAGTATTATACCCATGGAAACTATTGGACCAATCCGATAAACTATGATATTACCTTAAATAGTGAGAAAATTGGAATTGAGAATTGTGTGAAGCTGTTAAAGGAATATCTGAAAATTAGAAATTTGATTGATACGGAGGAATAAGATTATGAAATTAAAGGATACAGGACTCACAGAACAGGAAATAAAAGATTTGGCAAAAAAATATATGATTGAAACCTATGAAAGATATGATTTTGTGGCAGAAACTGCTAAGGATCAGTATATCTATAGCACAGACGGAACGGCATACCTTGATTTTTATGCTGGAATTGCTGTAAATAATGCAGGTAACTGTAATGAAAAGATTGTTGCAGCAATAAAAGAACAATGTGAAGAACTGATGCAGACCTTTAATTATCCGTATACTATTCCACAGGCCTTGCTTGCCGAGAAAGTCTGCACCACCATTGGAATGGATAAAATTTTTTATCAGAATTCAGGAGCTGAAGCCAATGAGGCAATGATAAAAATGGCAAGAAAATACGGTGTGGAAAAATATGGTCCAAATAAATATAATATTGTAACTGCAAAGATGTCATTTCATGGAAGAACTTTTGGTGCTATGAGCGCCACCGGACAGCCACACAATTCCTGCCAGATTGGATTTGGTGATATGACACCGGGATTTACCTATGCGGAATATAATAATTTGGATTCATTTAAGGCAGCTGTAAATGAAAATACCATTGCCATTATGGTTGAACCGGTACAGGGAGAAGGAGGAGTTCATCC
This sequence comes from Lachnospiraceae bacterium, assembly GCA_045124315.1. Lineage (GTDB taxonomy): Bacteria > Bacillota > Clostridia > Lachnospirales > Lachnospiraceae > CAG-411. The sequence continues at coordinate 1,201 of JBGVLO010000026.1, read as the reverse complement.
GGCAACGAAAGAGTTTTTGGTAGGACTTAGAAAACTTTGTGACGAAAAGGGACTGCTTTTGCTTTTAGATGAGGTTCAGACGGGATGGTGTAGAACGGGTGCGGTTATGAGTTATATGAATTATGGTATTAAACCGGATATCGTTTCCATGGCAAAGGCACTCGGTGGTGGCATGCCGATTGGTGCGATCTGTGCGAGGGAAGAAGTAGCCAAGGCTTTTACACCAGGTTCTCATGGAACCACATTCGGTGGTCATCCAGTATGTTGCGCTGCAGCTCTTGCTGAGGTAAATGAACTTTTAGATAGAAATTGTGCCCAAAATGCGAAAGAGATGGGAGATTATTTCAGCGAAAAATTAAAGTCTCTTCCTCATGTAAAAGATGTACGTCATCAGGGACTTTTAGTAGGTGTGGAATTTGATGAAACTGTTAACAGTATTGATGTGAAGCATGAATGTTTACATAGAAAACTTCTTTTAACTGCTATCGGAGAAAAAGTAATTCGTATGGTTCCACCACTTATTATTACAAAAGAAGATTGTGACAAGGCATATGAAATTATTAAGAAGTCGGTTATGGCGTTAGCAAAGTAGAATAATCTATGGAAGGAGGTTGTATAATGAAATTTAATTATAATCTTCCCGTTAATCTTGTATTTGGAAGGGGAAGAGTTTCGGAGGTTGGAAACATAGCTGCAGATTATGGAAAAAAAGTACTCATTGTCACCGGAAAGAGTAGTACAAAAAAGTCAGGGGTGTTGGATAAAGTTATCTTTTCTTTAAAGAAGGCTGGTGTAGAGCATGCGGTTTATGATAAGGTGAGTCAGAATCCTTTAACTGTTACAGCTATGGAAGGTGTTGAATTTGTTCAAAGTCAGGGTTGCGATGTAATTATTGGCCTTGGTGGTGGAAGTATTATGGATTGTGCCAAGGCTATAGCATTTATGTGTAGTAATACAGGGGATATCAACGACTATATATTTAATAAGATAATGGGTACCGAATCTCTTCCGTTGATATTAATTCCTACTACTTGTGGTACGGGAAGTGAAGGAAATGGATTTGCAGTTTTGACCAATCCGGAAAATGGGGATAAGAAATCTCTTCGTAGCAACGCTATCGTAGCAAAAGCATCTATTATTGATTCTGAGTTGATGCAGACGATGCCGAAGGAAATATTAGCATCTGTTGGATTTGATGCCC
>JBGVLO010000025.1:0-1664 GCA_045124315.1 Lachnospiraceae bacterium | reverse complement strand
GAGGTATCAGCAAGCATAGTAACTTTATCGATACAAGTGTGCTTGACATTTAGGATGGTTTTGATAGAATTTTTGTTAAGCATATGGTGACTCATTCCTTTACGATTTTTTCTGGACAAAAAAATCATAATAGAGCCCATAGGCTTTTTCAATACCTAAGTGGCTTTGAGCCAATTTTCTATACCACACATACTAATGAAGAGCCAAATATTTGTCCATAATGGAACCACCTTAAAATGATTGAATGTAATAAAAATGAGACAAACAATCATTTATGGAGGAGGACGAAAAAAAATTTAGATATTTGGTTGTTGTTAAATTTCGAAAAAAATGTTATCATAATCATAGCAGTAGGCGGTATTTGTGTGGCGTTTGGTGTGGTAACTTAACAATACTACAAATATACAAAAACTGCTATTTATATTTTTAAATAGTGGGAAATTAATTGTAACTGGGGCTAGCCGTCGCGCTAGCGACTTGGTACAATCTACAATGAAGCGTGTATTGTCCAATATTCACACAACTATGGAGGAACTGGACCATAATATGGTAGATGTGGATGATTCCATTGGTGAATGTAGTAATGCTGTAAGTGGTGTGTCTGCCGCTATTGATGGAATTTCTAGCGGAGCAGTTTCTATGTCAGAATCTGTACAAACCACAGCTTCCAATATGGTGATTGTGGGGAATAATATTACAGATATCCAAACAGCGGTGGGACATGCAAAGGAAAATGCAGATGAAGTATGTGAAATCAGTACGGAAGTAAGAGAGAACCTTGATAAGCTGATCGAGGCAAACAAGCATACCGTAAACATGCAGTAAATGCGTATTTCTACCTGAATAGATACGGAGGGATTTCCAATGAAAGAGATGTGTGTAAATGAAAAGTCATATGAAGTCATAAAATTGTTAGGTCATGGAAAAGGGGGATATTCTTATCTGGTAACGGATGGGACAAAGGAGTATGTGCTAAAACAGATTCACCATGAACCATGTGACTATTATCAGTTTGGAAATAAAATAGAATCTGAAATGAGGGATTATGAACGTTTGAAAGAAATTGGAATTCCCATGCCAAAGATGTTTGAGGTGGATATGGAAAAGGAAAGGATTTTGAAAGAGTATATAAAGGGAGATACCATATTTGATTATGTTTTGCGAAATGAGGTAAAACCGACTTTTGTAGAGCAGGTGAAAGAAATGTGCGTAGTTTTATATGATGCTAACACCAATATCGATTATTTCCCAACTAATTTTGTGGTACTGGAAGATCAGTTATACTACATTGATTACGAGTGTAACGATTATATGGAGGAATGGAATTTTGAAAATTGGGGAATCAAATATTGGTCTCAAACAAAAGAGTTTTTGGAATATGTGAATAAGGGGAATTAGGATCAAGACAAGTGCTTGTATTCTTATCATAAGATTTCGTCGTTGGTACACCACAACGAAGATGCGATTTACTTCCTTCTCTTTTCATGGGAAGGGACGGATCGTTAGGACAACAAGGAATTCCATTGGCATCTGCCAATGATTTATCTTCGTCAGGTGATTTTTCCTTTTTTTCAACAATGACTTCCGGATGAGCATCTAAAAAGTCTTTGTTATAAAAAGAAATATGGCGGATGATACCAAGACCATTTGTGACAATGCCAAAC
>JBGVLO010000024.1:0-2166 GCA_045124315.1 Lachnospiraceae bacterium | reverse complement strand
AGGAAAAAAGTTGTAAGATGGGAATCGCCAGCAAAAGAAAGAAATGCGGGTATGACATGGATTATCTCTATAGAGTACTTGGAGGATTACACACAGGGATTGAATAATCGTGTTAAAATTGATATTGTCTGTAAATTGTTTCCTGAATCCGTGAAACTGAATATTTTTTTATGCTGATTCGGTTATTTTCTTTCGAATCAGCATGTATGCTTTAAATTCAGCTGTTTTTCTTCTTGAAATGAGAGGACTGACCGATAAAAGGGCAGACTTCTCCCTATAGAAAAACTTTCATTTTTTACTTTTTATAAACTGAAATCCGCAAATGCAGTATAAATTTCAGAAAACGTATGCCTCCATACATTGCTTTTACCAAGTCCAATAATCAGTTGTCTCGCATGTGACGTTACGTGACTTGCCATCATGACCAGGTTGCTTATGACTGTTCTCAGTCTGCGGCGTTTTACTTTATGCCGTGTTTTGCGTCTTCCTATGGTTTCCTGTCCAATCATGCGCAGAATGTTGTATGCCAGAATCGTCAGTTCCAATACCAGCTCGTTTGTATCAAACTTTCCGGACGGAAGGCGCTCCACATCCATATCTGTTTTGATTTCACTGTGGAACTGTTCACATTCCCCGTGGGCATGGTAGTGCCTGATCACTTCTTCGTCGGTCATTCCGGTATTATCCCACCATGTTTCCACCTCCAGTTCTGCCGGAAGAAGGAACTGTCCGTATTTGTCTATGGTACGTTCCGTGATTTCATATCCGATACGGATAGTGACCGCCTTTTGAGTTCCGTCTTCTGCTGTATAGGAAACTTCTTTCCAATCGCTTCCGGTGTAGACGGTTTTACCTTCACGCGGCTGTGTGATGTTCCGGCAGTATTTCTGTGCCATGGCAAACCATTCTTCCTTACTTTCACGGCGCAGGTTTCTTTTGATGATGAACCGACACCCTTCTTCCAAAAGGATACCGATATTTTCAACTGCGTCATTCCCAGAATCCAGACGCACCAAAAGTGGTTCCTTTGTAATCTGTTTACACAGGCGCAGCGTTTCTCTCAGAAATTCCGGTGTGTGGTTCTGGCAGTGCTGTTTCCCTTCTCTCAGCTCAGCGTTGACTAGGTAACCTTCGGTTCCTATATATGCCATGATCGGAGCGTATCCGTCGTATCCTTTGTAGGTGCGGGAAACCCCTTCTTTTTTTGTTTTTGAATTATCAAATGGAGTGACATCAATGTCTACCGGAACATATCCGCTTGGAAGTCTGCCGGGAACAATCCCATTGGAATGCAGCATTTCCACATTTTCGGACAGGATTTTTTCACGCATGGAGCTGCCGATGTCATCCATCCGTTGGCGCAACGTTTCCTCGGAAGGTATTGCTCTTGTGATGCCGAGTGCATACTGGTAGAATTCAGGATCATCATCCATCTCATGAACAGATCCGTACTGTGGTTTTCCCATACAGAGCATTCCGATATAAGTAAGCAGAATATCTCCGTTTTTAATCTGGTGCTGTGATCTGTTTTTGGTAACATCCATCCGGTTACAGCGTTTAACAAAATCGCTTTTTCCTAGAATGGCACCGACTACGGCAAGACCGCTTGCTGGAATAATACGTTCATTTGTGAATTCAACTTTTATATTACTCATGACATCTGCTCCTTAAAAACATTTTCTGATAAGACTATTATAGCAGAAAAATCTACCACCGAATGGGTGAAATAAAAATTTTACACAAATAATGAAAGATGCCAGTATTTTAGGTAATTTGAGAGGTATGTTGGTCGATGAGATTCACGGATTAAGGTTGTATTAAAACTATAAATGAGCAAATTCCAAATTTTGCACAAAACATCTGTACGTTATGATTTTGTTATTAGGCAACCCAAGACCATATTTCATCAAAGGAAATGCCTCTCTGGACACACTTGTAGATATAACGAAGCCTTTCTTCATTCGTAATATTGCAAAAATATTTATAGCCTTACATAAAATTACAGTAACCATTTTCAGTGCAGGTACAGCACACAAAATGTGTCAGGGACATAATCAGCCAATAACGTTTTATCCCCTGTGCTGACCTTACCTGACACTTATCAAAAGCAAGTTTATTTTTGCTTTCACGAAAAAAGAGTTCAATTTGCCAGCGTCCGACATAATG
>JBGVLO010000023.1:0-4261 GCA_045124315.1 Lachnospiraceae bacterium | reverse complement strand
AAAAGCACAACCTCTACATGGTAGAAGTTAAGGTTATGTCCTTGGCGTGGTTTATGAAGACTGCATCCGAGGTAGAGGAGGCGGAATTGGAAAGGATGTATTCACGTATTCGTGATAATCAGAAAAAGTCATATGTGAGGATGGATTTTGCGGCAATGCCATTATATGGCAGTGGCGACAGTATTTATGGAGGTGGCGACTGTGTCAGCATTTTGTCCCATCGAAAAGGATATGGATACACCATCATTGATGTGGGTGACAGAGGTGACTGGATGTGGAGCTTGAGAAGTTAATACCGCCTGAGATTTTGTGGCATGGTACAGGTGCTAAATTTGTAGAGTCCATCAATCGGTCGGGATTGATTGCCAAGAGCAGACTTTATGTACATTTGAGCCGCGACTACGAAACTGCAGTAAATGTGGGGAGCCGACAAGGTAAGCCTGTTGTGTATAAGGTTCATGCCAGGGAAATGGAACAGGATGGTTACGTATTTTACCAGTCCGTAAATGGTGTGTGGCTGACCAAGGAAGTACCGGAGAAATATTTGGAGGAGCAAGGATGAAGAATGTAAAATTATTAAAGGACGAATTTCATAACAGTATTGTGGATGCTTTGAAAAAATTTAGTGAGAGCGCAGAGAATCAGGATGTTTATGCAATGGTATTAGATTGTGATTCTTCCGTTGGAATGGTGTCTCTCAGGTACAGAAATAAAAGTGCATTTGAAAGCGAATTGAGTACATACGAGGAATATGAAAAGAAATATGGGTGGAAAACATACGGATTGCATGGGAGCGAGTATGATCCGGGTGAATTTGCCTTTATTGAATATCAGAAGTCAGACTTTGTAAGGCATTTTCAAGATTCTTATTATTACTATGCAGTTGGTGAGTATTATGGAAAAGGAGAGCCTCTTGATGGTATAGAAGACGATTATGAGGAAATCTTCTGGGATATGATTGTTGACACCATAAACAGGCTTAAAGAAGAGATAAAAGAAATCGGTATCCATACCACGGATAATTTCATCTTTTTTTATTGTGACCACGACCAGTCTTATGAGGAACGGGACAAAATGATAAGCATGACAGTGGACAGCGAGCTGATGAGGAACTTGGGGTGATGGGAAAAATACTGAATATATTGACAACGAGCTTATTATGAAATAGGAAGAATATGAAACAATTTTGAAGCGCAAACGAAACAATTGATTGTGCTTGTAAAAGAAAATATGACATCTATGTTATGCCTGAATAATCAACAGGAATGGCTGGATGGTGAAATAGAACTTCTTGGCTATGTTGATCTTTCTACGAATGAATTAGTTGAAGGATGTGGTAAGTTTGAGTGGCCTGTATTTGAGGATGAACAAAAAGCATTCAGTAGGTTTGAGGGTGAATCGGTTTATTTAGTTGAAGCAAGACAGTGGTGTGGTAATGGACCGCAAATATAACCGGACTATATTGAATCAATCAAAAGGAGTGAGAGAATGATACACTATATGGCAATTGAAGAACTAAAAAACTACTTAAAGGCTATGGCTATTTTGGATATGATTATGGTACCTAAGGAGGATGACTGGCTGAGGTTGGTGAATTTTTACAAAACAGATACGGAGTATGGTTACATTTTGGATAATGGAAGTGGTGACAAGCTTACAGTTTGTTTTGTGGCAAAGGGGGCAATAATAATCGGATTTGATCATGAAAATGAATTGAATCAGTTTGCAGCGGATGAGTGGGACAGCAATTTTATTGAGCATACCTATGCTAATGTGCCGGAAGAGTTTATCCAATTATTTTCTGATGAAGAAAAGGATGAAACGACATTTTGTATGTGGTCTATTGATGGTACAAACTGGATACAGAATGAAGTGGAAGGGAATGATGGTGGTAAAGAATATTTATTAGGATACATATGTCAAGATACAAAAAGCTGGTGTGATTGGGCCGTGGAGTATTATGATACAGTGGTTGATTTGGAGCTTGTGCAGAAAGTGTACCAAGGGAAAATACCGGAGAAAGAGGATATTATAAAATTGAATCCGGACTGTAATGTGGAAGAAGTGCTTGAAGAAATTGCGGGATTGATATTTTAAATGGCAAAATTAAGCACAATTCGAATGGTTTATATTATCATAGTAAAATGAAAGTAAACGAGAACATTAGTAACAGCAGTATGGATTTAGTAGAGTAGTCTATGATTGAGGAAATGTAGCTTTGCAACGTAGTTGCTGAAGATGGTAGAGGAGGATATGATTACGAATTTGTCTAAAACAAGCAAGCCGGTTTGATACGATTATTAATAAAATAGGAGGAATTTTGCATGAAGAATCTAAAGGAAAGCATGAGAGAGGATATTCCTCATAAAATTGCTAGTAAGAGAGATATTGTGTTAGGAACTGTAGAAATTAAAAATGGGGTTCCTTAGGTATATACTCAAAAGTGTGAGGAATTTGATTGTTAGGAAAGGAATACTGTAGTATGACTATTAAATTTAAAGAACTAAAGCAATATATTGCAAGAACAATTCCTGTATCAATTTGTTTTCGGGATGGACATTATGACAACTATACTTTAATATCAGACATACCTGAAGGACGATATGACGACTTATATGTGTATGGAATTGGTACTATAGATGTAGAGTTGCCGTTGGATGTATATAAAAGACCATCAGATGTTTTGCATGAAAAAGTTTCCTTGAAGGAGGGATTTTACTTAGGCTGTGCTCTTGAAATTGTTTTGCAAGAAATGCCACGCGATATTCAGCGACAGGACAAGCATAAGTTACACTTTTTTGATTTGAAGAGTTATCTTCAGAGTGGTATGAATTTTTCTGTTGTAATGCAAGAGGATTGGTCGGAGGAATACTATGCGTGGAAAGAAGATATTCCGGAACAATATAATGATTTATATGTGTATGGGATTGGTATTATGGCTGTTTCAAAAAAAGACATTCCAAAAGAATTTCAGAGTGTGGATTATGAAAGAATAAAAGGTAGCCGGATGGCAACACAGATGGTGATTGTACTTTCGAAAAAACCAAGAACGGATGTGGAATAGAAATGGTTTATGGAAATTAAATATAGAAAATCTCTGGACTAGGGATAATTATGATAAGGATTATGGGAGAGAATGCGGATTTCTGGTAGATTCGCAAACAGGGCAGGTTTCAAATTCAGACTTAAAAGTGGCATGAATTGTTGAAAAAACGATTTTGATGAAAATAATATAAGTCGACTTAGGATGATATATAGGGTAAAATTACGGTTTAAATATGGAAACGCATATAAAAAACGGTTGAAAAAATAATACAATTCGGTTGACAAATGGAAATTTTTCGTATAGCATTATAGTAAGAAACTATAATGCTATATTTAATTTCTTATAAAGAGGGAGGAGACCCATATGACGATTCAGGAAATGAAGGAGAAAAAGCAGGAAAAGGGTTATACATATGCCCAGATGGCGGAACTATCCGGTGTACCATTAGGAACGATTCAGAAGATTTTTTCCGGAGAAACGGAAAGTCCACGTTATGGTACATTGCAGGCTTTGGAAAAGCTATTTGCAGATGTATCCATGGTACAGGAAGAAGCAGGTTATCAGGTTCATACTCAGGGCAGTTATACGGTGGATGATTACCGGGCGTTACCGGATGAACAGAGGGTAGAGTTAATTGATGGAGTATTTTATGATATGGCTTCTCCTACGTTCTTACATCAGCGGATTGCCGGTGAGATATACAGGCAGATTGCTAATTTTATCCTGGATAGAGGAGGCGATTGTCAGCCTTTTGTTGCTCCGGTGGACGTTCAGTTGGATTGCGACGAGAAGACTATGGTTCAGCCGGATGTGGGAATTTTATGTCATAACGATAAGATAAAGAAATGGGGGGTATATGGGGCACCGGATTTTGTGGTGGAGATTATTTCCCCTTCTACGAAGCGAAAGGATTACACGAAGAAACTGGTGAAATATATGGAAGCCGGCGTAAGGGAATACTGGATTTTAGACCCATATCAGCAGAAACTTATCGTATATTTTTTTGAAAGCGATGCTTATCCTGTGATTTACGGATTGGATCAGCCGGTGCCGATAGGAATTTATAATGGAGAATTAGTGATTCAGTTTGAACACATTAAAAAGTGGGTTGAAGCAGAATAGAGAATGAAAATCTGAATTCTCACTTGAGGTATAGGGAGCTTCCAAATCCTTTCGATTCCTTTTATCGTGGAAGTAATAGTACCGGTAGGAAAG
>JBGVLO010000022.1:0-3652 GCA_045124315.1 Lachnospiraceae bacterium | reverse complement strand
GCTCAATGGCTCTAACCCTACCTTAGTCATTGCATCCATAATCTCCTTTTTTCCTATCTTTCGCGTCAATTTCGCCAAGAATTTTAAATTCTGATACCCAGTGTACCCAGGCAAAAATCCAGGATTTTCAATGATAATGCCTGCGTTATTAATCACATCCACATCCACACCGACTACCTTATCATCCACGATCACTTTACCATCATCCAATTTTAGAAAACCCATAATACACTTAAATAACACGGTTTTTCCCGAACCATTTCGTCCTACAATCCCATAGATTTTTCCTTCTTCAAAAACCATAGAAACATTCTGTAAAGCAGCTTCCTTTCCAAACGCTTTACTTGCATTCTTCACAACAATCATTTTTAATCCCTCTTCCACTTTCTAAAACATAACACAAAGATAACAAGACTTAAAACAACAATGATACTTAAATTCAATGGATAGGATTGCCCTTTTGCATAGGTTTGATCAACATAATTATCAATATCACACCAATCAAGAATTGAGAAGCGTTTTAAGCCAAAAACTGATCTTCCAACAAAGAAGTCACTTATGAAATATGTGATGCATAGCAAAATAGACACAATTCCAACACCTAATTTTCCACGGTGATACACATTTGACAACGTCATAATAGCTCCCAAAAATGTTCCAATTACGGAACATAATATGTACATTTTCACACAGGCACTTATTGGAGATATATTATCCAATGCCACCTTTCTGATTATACCAATTTCCTCTACAGTCGAATAAAGCACATCTCCCCATAAGTTTGCAAAGTTTATATATGGAATAAATCGAATAACACAAAAGATATACATAACTGCAAAATACAAGAACGAAGCAAGCAACATATAAATCATTTGTCCAAGGAACCATTTCTGTTTTCCTAGCCGTATCATAATAAATTGATGTTGTTCATCCATAAATGGTGCATTGCAAAACAATACTAATATTCCCAAAAACATCACAAATCTTCCAATTTTATGTCCACACCAAACGGCAAAAAAACCGGCAGATATGGCTAAGGATCTTTCTTCTGCAATACTTTTAAAATGACCGGTTGAAACCCACATAATACTTAGTTCAAATGCAAACACGATCCATATTCTATAATTTTTCTTCCACTTTCTAAAATTCAATAAAACAGATGGTAGAATATACTGATTATTCATGTTCAAGCCTCCTTGACATTTTCTTTTTCATAAATACGTAACATCCTATTCCAACCCAAAGAGTAACAAAAACAGAATACAACCTCCCCCATGGAGTGGTGTAATAAAACACCCGGCTTGGAGCCAAAAAATCAGGAAAGCCAAATATGGTGCTTGCATACATATATAAGTACAACCCAAGAACCGGAAGTGTCATAGAAACAAATGTATCTTGGATAATCATTGTTACGATCAATCCAAACATAGACAAAATTCCACATAACAACGCAATTCCAAATATCATTGCATGATACGAACATACCTTGGATAATGTAATTTGCTGAATCTCTGATGAATGTTGTGTACACAGACAAAATACGTAATAAATACCATGAAATAATTCTAATCCCATAAATGCACATAAAAAGCTACTGATTGCAGCATTAAGCACCTTAGAAAAACAATAGCTGCTCTTGTCGATCCTTGCTAAATTGAATTTAAAATATCCAGACTTCATTTCATCACAAAAACCAATCCCGCCACCAATTACACATATGATCCAATCAACTACGGAAAAACCTCCGTCCAGGTAAAAAACGAGCTCTTCATAGTCTGGGGTTATTCCTGACGAAGATTCTGCTAATACATTTAAATAGTGCAAGGCACAGACACTTATAATGCAACACCAAATATATGGCGAGAAAAAATTTCTCATGAAATCATTTTTTACCACTTTAAACATTATATTCCGCACTTCCTTCCAGTTTGTCCATTATAAAATGCAACTAATGTGTTTGCACTATCCATTCCTTCTCTTATTTCTTCATATGCAATCTTCCAAACCGGGACAGCCTTAAAGAGCATTTGTTTTCCATCCTCTACATATGGCAAATATTCGATGGCTATATATTTGATAGATACAGAATTCACATTCAGATCTCTTTCCTTATCTGTCAAAAACTGATCTAATACTTTTCCTGGTTCCAAAATCTTTACTTTTTTCCCATCTTCTATGTATTCATAAATGTTTCCAACATCCATACGGTCGATACCATTTTCTCCATATCGTACATTTATGTCAGAACATAAAGAAGACCATATGCTTCCAGTTTCCTCCCCCAATACAGCATCACCTGTATAGGCAATTCCATGTTTTCCCTGACGAAATACAAACTGATACATCTCATCATTTTTTTCTACCTTGACATTTTCTATTTCCAAACCAGCCAAATAGTCAGCCAGATCACTACCATAGCTGCTTGCAGCTTTTTTCAATCCTTCTTCAGTAGCTGTGTATTCCATATAAGTATCCATAACATCTGGTATACCTAGCTCATCCAAGACACTCCTAATGTCTTTTTCTGCGTCTGCAACACTTTTGAAATCCAAATCCTCTTGAGTTGCATATTCTAATCCTTGTTGCGTTAAATAGTCATCATATCCAATAAGACTGGATCCTTTCTCCAGAAAATTTCCATCAAACCACAAGCAAAAGCTTTTTGCAAAACAATCTGCTCCATTCTCATATTTGGCATTCAACCTCTGCACAGTTTTTCCATTTTCTAGTAAATCCTCGGACTCTTTTATTTCTCCTTCCCATTTACTATTCATGTACTTGGAAAAAACATTGGCAACATCCTCCACTTGGAATATATGACGTTTCAGTTGTATTTCTGATATCTCGTAATTAGAGAATTGCTCTGGATATATAATATCCGCATCCAACTCCACTTTATCCGACAATTGTGCTGTTAAATGTTCTGGTAGTCCTTCTGCGGTCTCCTCATACAGACACTTTGTTGCATCATCCATAACAACTTGTTCGCGTGACTCTTCTAATTCCATACATCCACTTAAACAGAAGATAAATGTTATGGACAGGCAAATACTAATAATTTTTCTTTTCAGCATTACTCCACCCTCCAAAAGACAGCATTTGGTAAGCAATTTTTACCAAATGCCATCCCATTTTCATAAACTAATCTATGGTCTCCATTTTCCGGACACAGTTACTATTCCTCCAGATGATGATGAGTTTTTGATTTTCATACGCAAATAATCACCTTCATCAACGTTGTATCCACTATAACTCATTCTTCCATGATCAACTCCAGAAAGTGTTACAGTTGACGATTTTGCAGCAGAGCCACTATTGAATACACGACATATTAAAACACTGTTCCTTGATAAGGCTTGGTCAACATAAGCTGAAGTCGACGTTTCCTTAATTGCCAATGGGGTGTATACCTCATTTTCAATTCCTATGTTATATGGACCATAGGTATAATCCGTAGCTGCCAATGCAACTGTTCCTGACATAGCTACAACCATAGCCAAAGCACAAAGGATTGTTCTTTTTAAATTTTTAATTCTTCTCATATTTTGTTATCTCCTTCTATTATTTTAGCCATTTCTTATGAATGAATGTTCTTTTATCTAGTTACTTCTGTCCCTAATTTTTTTCCAAGTCCTTACTCAAACATTCAGGA
>JBGVLO010000021.1:0-6843 GCA_045124315.1 Lachnospiraceae bacterium | reverse complement strand
AGTCGATTATTAATTAGTTTATCTACAAGAGGATAAAACAAAAATATAAGAAATAAAACGTAAAGGAACCAATATTCTCCACCATTAAAAACTATCTTTTGAAGTGACTCGCCTATACTTCTTGGACGATTTACAAAACTGGATAGCAATGCTCTTGGAACCACGTCTATGGCATTAAAAACAAAGTAAGGAATTAACAATCTTTTTATTTTTTTCCATATAAATGATTTATAATTTCCTTTGAAAGAAAAACAAAAACCTGAAATAAGGAAAAACAAAGGCATATGTACACTTGATAGCCATCTGAAAATAGATTCACAGACAACATTTTGATGTAAATCGACAGGATAAAAAATTATTCCGTGTCCAAGAACCACTAAAAAAATTGCAATTCCCTTCAAAGTATCGATCTGCTCAAAAAGAATGCTTTTTGTTGAAGTTGTTTCTTTTGTATTCATTTCTTAATTTCCTCCACATTTTTCTTTTTCATTCATAAAAAAAGAAGAGCACACATCTAAGTGAGCGAGCTCCCACGATGTGCCCGTTCTTTTTTTTGCGTGCCTAAAGTGAACAAGCCATGCCCCATTCGGAATACGCTGCGCTACTTCCTCATGGACGGCTGTCGCCGTATAATAAAAAAGAAGAGCACACATCTTAGTGAGCGAGCTCCCACGATGTGCGCTCTTCTTTTTTATTGCATGGCTTGTAGCTTAACCAAAGTATCTGTTATATAATCCCTGGAATGCCTTACCATGTCTAGCTTCGTCACGAGCCATCTCATGTACGGTATCATGGATTGCGTCAAGGTTAGCAGCCTTTGCACGTTTTGCAAGGTCTGTCTTACCAGCAGTTGCTCCGTTCTCAGCTTCGATACGCATCTCAAGGTTCTTCTTTGTGCTATCTGTAACTACTTCACCTAATAATTCAGCAAATTTAGCTGCGTGTTCTGCTTCTTCGTAAGCAGCCTTTTCCCAGTATAAACCAATTTCAGGATAACCTTCTCTGTGTGCAACTCTTGCCATAGCAAGGTACATACCAACTTCTGTACATTCTCCGTTAAAGTTTGCTCTAAGGTCAGCCATAATATCTTCGCTTGCACCCTGTGCAACACCTACTACATGTTCAGAAGCCCACTCCATATCACCTGTCTGCTCTGTGAACTTAGAAGCTGGTGCCTTACACTGTGGACAAGCTTCAGGAGCACTATCTCCTTCATGAACATAACCGCATACCTGACATACAAATTTACTCATAATCTCTCTCCTTTTTCGGAACTGTTCAAAACCCTCCCTATGTATGGAAAAGCTTCCATACGATACCGTTTTAAACAATTGTCCCTTTTAATAAATTTTTGTTATTTTTATCCCGATTATCTAGCTGTTCAGAAGTTCTCGTCTTACTCATATTAGTTCGCACATTCTGAACAAATAACCAATTTTATAATAAACCATTTTACAACTTTATAGCAAGTTTTTTTTTGAGAACAGAATGTTACTTCTTTTTATTAAATTGATTCATGGCAGCTTCTATGCTGTCTGTTAGCATGATTTTACAAGCCTCACAGGCATTTTCAATGCTTACGTTTACCTCTGCTTCCACTTCTTTTGGAAAGTTTGCCAATACATGGTCCGCTAAGTCCCATCCACTTGGCTTTTCTCCTACGCCAACTTTGATACGAGGGAAATCCTGAGAGTTTAGATGTGCAATAATGCTTTTGATTCCGTTGTGTCCCCCTGCGCTTCCTTTTTTACGAAGACGAAGTTGTCCCACATCTAAACTGATATCGTCAAAAATAATAATCATATCCTCTGGTTCAATTTTATAGAAATCCGCAATTTCCCGCACGCTTTCTCCACTGAGATTCATATAGGTCTGTGGCTGTGCCAGTACAACCTTTTGTCCTTCAATATAACCGCTTCCAAGGATTGCCTTGTGTTTTTTCTGGTTTAAAGGAATGTTGTGAATCTCGGATAAGCGTTCAATGACGCGAAAACCAATATTGTGTCTTGTATTTGCATATTCTTTTCCTGGATTACCAAGTCCAACAATTAAAATCATAGTATATATCCATCCTTTTCTTATGAGAGGTTTTTGTTTGTTATCGGCTATCACATCATTATATCCCATTTTGGTAAAATTGTATAGAGAAAAGGATGGGTTACCGGTTACACCGTAACACAAAATTTTTATGTAGTATGGAAATGCACTGGAATAGATGTTATAATTGACCAAGATAATTATCTAGAATTAGATAGCAAGGTTGCTTGTGCTTTCATGCAAGAGAAGTGAATGGATATGAGATTGTTGTCATAGATGTCACAAAAGAGAAAGGATAATAAAATGAAAAAAAACAAAAATATTTGGCTTCCCACATTGTATGCCATCGGTTTGTTTGGTATGGTGTTGATCCTTTTGGTACTGGGTTTTTCCAGAACGGAAAAAGGAAAGATACCCCGATATGATGAGTATGTAAGAATAGATGACGGCTGGGTGGACAAGGATGGAAATTCGGTTGATCTTTCCAAACTGGGAGAATGCGTAGAAGAAAATGAGGAGTATTTTTCGATTTACTACAGGCTTCCGGAGCAAATGGAAGACAATACATTTTTTTTCCGTTCCAAAGATGTGTATACCCGAGTGCTAGCGGAGAATAAGGAATTGTATCGTACTGGAACCTTTGATGGAAAGTTCTATAATCGATCTCCCGGAAATCTTTGGAATTCTGTGAGAATTTCGGAGGAGTATTCTGGAAAAGATCTGGAATTGGAGATACAGGTTGTGTATGATGCCAGCGCAGTAACTGTGGATCATACCTACTTGGGAGAAAAGGGAGATATTATACAGAATTTATTAAAGAGTAAACTGTTTGCTGTGATTGTCAGTATTATAGTAATATTATTGGGAATTTGTCTTATTATATTGGATTTGCTTCCGTTTTATCGGAAATATGCAAATTCCCATGAGTATCTGCATTTAGGATTATATGCTTTACTGATAGGAATATGGAGCATATTGGAAACCAACATTATACAGATATTTGCAGTGGATGGAAGAATGATCCAGTTGATGGACAATATGGTGATGGTTACAAATAATATGCCACTTATTTTATATTTGGATAGTCAGTATAATCTTTGTAAGAAAACAGGAATGAAGATTTATTGTTATTTACAGTGTACATATATTCTTGCATGCGTAGTTGCACAGTTTTCCGGCTTTTACGATATGCATGACTTAATTAAAGGTTCCTGGATTTTTTCTTACGGGAACGATGCCATTATGTTTTGTTTGTTTTTCTATCTAATTATTCAGGCCATCAGGAAGAGGAAAATCGAAAAGAAACAGCAGATACAATTGGCAGGCGTGGTGTTTTTGGTAGGGACGGCATTTTACTCCGTGTTAAAATACACAACAGCCGATAGTATGGATCGCGCTCAATTCCTGCGCGTGGGAATTTTAGGGTTTGTTTGTTGTTTTGCCATAAGTAGTCAGTTGGAAAGTTATCGTTTGATGGCGAGGGGAATGAAGTACAAGTTTGTGAAACGTCTGGCGTACAGGGACGGATTGACTTCTATGAGAAATCGTACTGCGTACCTGGAAACCTTAGACAGACTGGTGAAGGAAGAAAAAGAACAGGTTGGAGTCATATTTTTAGATATCAATGATTTGAAAAAGGTAAATGATCAACTGGGACATGACCATGGAGATTACCTGATCCAATTATCCGCACAGGCCATTTACGACAGTTTTGGAAAGGTGGGAACGGTGTTCCGAATTGGAGGGGATGAGTTCTGTGTGTTGATGGAAGGGGAACAGATCGAGCAAAACTATAAAAAGCGATTGTTGGAATTTTATAAGAACCTAAAAGAAAAAAATGGATATGACGATGTGGAGTTTCAAGTGCAGATTGCACATGGATTTGCTTTGTGTACCAATGTAGATGAGGAACGATTGAACCGTTGTATTGCAGAGGCGGACGGAAGAATGTATGCCAATAAAGCAGAATTAAAGTCTATGAGATTATAAGAACGAGAAGGGAGTCAACCTGTCTGATTTTGGACAGGGAAGGCTCCTCTTTTGGTTTTATAATCGATTAATATAATATATGTTTCGTAAATGTGAAGAAAGTATTAAACTTTTTGTTTTTGTTTAAAAATCCTTGAGAGAATTCGCGATGCTTGTTATAATTAAAAAAGATAAAGCAAATGTGAAGGGGTATAAAATTCATATAAGAATCATATACTTATAGGGTGTGTTAGATTTGCTTTTCAGACATTAATATGGACTACACAGAGGGGGACAGCTAGGATGTTCCTGACTCTGCAATGGTTGACAGATTGAGGGAGGTAGTTATATGGAAGGAAGTATTATTGTAGGACAGTCAGGTGGACCAACAGCGGTTATTAATTCAAGTTTAGCAGGTGTGGTTAAGACTGCCAAGGATAGGGGAGCTAAAAAGATTTATGGAATGCTGCATGGTATTCAGGGATTTTTGGATGGAAAGTACGTGGATTTATCTGATTATATCCAGACAGAGTTGGATATCGAGATTTTAAAGAGAACTCCATCTGCTTATTTAGGCTCATGCCGTTATAAGTTACCTGAGATTCATGAGAATACAGAGATTTATGAGCAGATTTTTGCCTTGTTAAAGAAATTAGATGTAGAGTGTTTTATTTACATTGGTGGAAATGACTCAATGGACACAATTCGTAAATTGAGTGATTATGCTATTATTAAGGGATATCCGCAGAAGTTTGTGGGGGTACCAAAGACAATTGATAATGACCTTGCAATTACAGACCATACACCGGGATACGGTAGTGCTGCTAAGTACATTGGTACCGCTACGAAGGAAGTAATCCGCGATGCCATTGGTTTGGCATATGATAAAGATATTGTTACAATTATTGAAGTAATGGGTAGAAATGCCGGATGGTTAACTGGAGCAGCAGCCCTTGCCAAAGGTGAGGATTGTCCAGGGCCAGATATGATTTATTTGCCAGAGAATCCATTTGATATTAAGAAGTTTACTGCAAAGGTAAAAGCTCTGTTAAAGAAACAGAAGAGTGTTGTAGTTGCAGTATCAGAAGGTATCAAGACAAAGGATGGCAAGTATGTATGTGAACTTGGCAATGATAATGGCTATGTAGATGCCTTTGGTCATAAGCAGTTAACTGGTACAGCTACGTTCCTTGCAAATACCATTCAGGCAGAGCTTGGATGCAAGACCCGTGCCATCGAGTTTAGTACGTTACAGAGAAGCGCAGCACATTTAGCATCTCGTACGGATATTAATGAAGCATTTGCAGCAGGTGGAGCTGCAGTTAAGGCTGCATTTGAAGGAGACAATGGAAAGATGATTATCTTGAAGCGTGTGTCCGACGATCCATATCAGTGTACTACAGATGTGTATGATGTACATAAGATTTCTAATGTAGAAAAGCTTGTTCCTAAGGAGTGGATTACAGAAGATGGTACTTATGTAAGTGATGAGTTTATCAGTTATATTGAACCGTTGATTCAGGCTGAATTAATTCCATTGCCGGTTGAGGGTATCCCAAGACATTTGGTATTGGACTTGACAAAGAAATAAAAGCAGAGAACTCTCGTTGTACAGTAATGTGTGCAAGGGAGAACTATTGGGAGATAAAAATAGGCTGTCGCGCTAAGAATACATCTATGTGCGACAGCCTGTTTTTTACTTCTTTTTCTTTTCACGGATTTTTTTCCCTTTTACCAGAGAGAGAACCTTTGGTGAATAGTATCGATTGCCATAATGTCCTCCCTGCATGGACTGAAAAGAACTACGCAAGGTTGCTGTGTCCACCCCACCGTGTTTCATACAGTATTTAAGATAACCGTGCCCATAATTGTAGGATTGAATGACGATACTGATATCTTTGCATTTTTGAGGCTTTGCATCCTGTTCCAAAAGCTGAATAAAGTGGGAGATTCCTGCATCCACAGATTGAATACCGCTTTCGCCATGATAGGAGCGAACTTGCATCCAGTTGGAATTGTCACCTGCTCCGAACGTGCTTTCTACATAGCAGATGGCAACAAGAATATCAATATAAGCTTCATAACCTTTCTTTTTCAGAATTGGGCGCATATATTTACGAAGTTTTCTGGCTTGTTTGCCGTGGGCACTTTTGTAAATTGGTGCATTTTTATTGTCATACACATACCCGTCGATACAGGCATTTTTTTTTGTATATTTTGGCTTTAGCTGCTTTTCTTTTGTGGTTTCTATCTGGGTGGTGGAAAAAGGTATGCCTAGTTGGATGACTCCTGCATGGCACTCTGTAATAAAAAGAACCAAAAACGGCATGCCGATTAAAAACATCCATTTCGTAAAATTCCACTTGAGTCTCTCTAATGTGTAGTTAATTTGTGTCGTTGATTCTGTCTCCATTGTATAAACCCCTTATGTCTGTCTCTTTTGTGTTTTATCGTTATTGTTCAGCCATTCACAAAAGATTTCAGTTGTTCTGTAAATCTGACATTTTGCCAATGGCACTCTCTGAACAGTAACATTTTGCCTAGGTATAGTTTACCTAGAAAGAAGTGTTTCTGCAAGAAAAAAATGGTTATAGTTCAATAGTAAAAAAAGTGCTTGACATTTTATTTGCCAACAGATATAATATCAAATGTGCTTGACACGAATAGCATATGCGCGAGTGGCTCAGTGGTGGAGTATCGCCTTGCCAAGGCGAGGGTCGCGGGTTCGAATCCCGTCTCGCGCTTTAAGTCTTTGGACTTAGAGTGTTATTTATGTTTTTTTGCGCGAGTGGCTCAGTGGTGGAGTATCGCCTTGCCAAGGCGAGGGTCGCGGGTTCG
>JBGVLO010000020.1:0-2496 GCA_045124315.1 Lachnospiraceae bacterium | reverse complement strand
TGGAATATTTTAAAATCGTATCCTTGGACTTTCCACCATAAGGAACCCTTGCAGTATCACCAAAATATACAATATTCTCATTTGGAAGCTGGCGGATGATTTCTCTTACCACCGTAAGTCCGCCCACGCCGGAATCAAATACACCAATAGGAGCATCCATTTTATTTTTCATATCAAGCAACTTATCCAACCTTATTCCCTCTCTAAACTTAAATCAAGCAATGTCTGAACCAGTTCCTTCTTATCCACGCCTTTTGCACCCCAAAGCATTGGATACATGCTGATGGAAGTAAATCCTGGCATGGTGTTGATTTCATTAAATACCACTTCATTGGTATCCTTCTCTAAAAAGAAATCCACACGGGATAATCCAAATCCATCCACAGCCTTGAAAATTTCCACTGCTGCCTTTTGGATTTCCTCTGTTTTTCCCTCTGGAAGTTCAGGATCAATGACAGTCTTGGATTCCTGGTTATTATATTTCGCATCAAAATCATAAAAGGCTGCATTGGACGCTGCTAATACTTCTCCCACGCTGGCAGCTTTCACTTTCTCTCCACCTAGCACTGCACATTCCAATTCTCTTCCGATAATGGTCTCTTCTACTAATACCTTTTTATCATGACGAAATGCTTCCTCAATGCTTTGCACCAGTTCATCTCTGTCATTGGCCTTGGAAACACCTTTCGAAGAACCTGCATTGGAAGGTTTTACAAACACAGGATAAGAAAATGCTTCTTCAATCTTGGAAATAATCGCATCTTTCTCCTTCCAGTCCCCTTTTCGAATTCCCACATACTTCGCCTGACGAATATGTAAAGTATCAACCACAATTTTAGTATATAACTTATCCATGGAAACACTAGAGGCAAGTACACCACAACCTACATATGGAATCCTAGCTAACTCTAATAATCCCTGAACAGTTCCGTCCTCTCCATATAAACCATGTAGTACCGGAAATACCACATCGATTCTCTTAGAGCTTACCTGATCTCCTTCTTTTATCATAAGTTCCTTCTTGGTAGCATCCGGTGAAATCACCGCACTCACCTTTGAATCTCTCCAGGTTCCATCCTTAATCTGCTCCACAGAGTCCACTTTCAACCATTGTCCCTGCTTGGTAATTCCTACAAAAGTCATATCATACTTGTCTGTGTCAACGCTTTCAATCACCGTCACTACTGAAATACAGGACACTTCATGTTCCGAAGACTGTCCACCAAAAAGAACCACTAGATTTTTCTTTTCCATGATTTTAAATTCCCTTCTTAATCTACACATAATCTTTTTTAGAAAATTGCGAAACCATAATATTCTATATTAAAGCAATAAAAAATAAGTTTTATATGTTTTCGCAATTTCCTAAATCTATTTTTACATGAAGAAATTCATTCAAATTCCTCATATACAAAAAGCAGACGGCGTCAACCGCCGCCTGCCTGTTTTTTGTTTATCATTACGCAGTACATGATACCTACGAATTGCTACGCACTCTGTGCTCTCGCAATTCTAAAAATATTCGAAATCCGCCCTATTCGGGCTACTTTCTCATATTTTGCGGGTCCCAAAGTCATACTTTTTCATGCAAGCATGAAAAGTATGACCTTTTGACCCTAGTATCATTACATCATCTTATCAATCATTGCAAGTACTTCTTTTCCTAATTCTGCAGAAAGAGCCTTTGCATCTTCTAAATTCTCGCCCTTTACGCCATAGTAGAATTTTACCTTTGGTTCTGTACCGGAAGGTCTTACACACAACCATGCATCATCTGATAAATCATAATATAATACATTAGAAGTAGGAAGTCCTGTAGTAGTTACCTTACCGGTCTTCATATCCTTAATGGTATCTAACTGATAATCTCTTGCAGAAAGAACTTCATATTTACCAATCTTAGCAGGAGTATTTTCTCTTAATGTACCTAAGATTTCCTGAATCTTCTTTAAACCTTCGATACCCTTTAAGGTAATGGTCTGGATATCATCAATATAATAACCATACTTTTCATACATTTCAATCATGGCATCCCACAAAGTCTTACCCTGAGTACGATAATAAGCTGCTGCCTCGCAAAGTGCCATAGTAGCCACGATGGCATCCTTATCTCTTGCATGAGTACCAATCAGACAACCATAACTTTCTTCAAATCCGAACAGGTATTGACCTTTTCCGCTTTGTTCGAAGTTTAAAATCTGCTGTCCGATAAACTTAAATCCGGTTAATACTTCAATTAACTTCACACCATAATGCTTTGCAATAGCATCGGTTAAATTTGTGGTAACGATGGTCTTAATTAAAGCACCATCTTCTGGCAATCCGTACAAATCCTGTCTTTGTCCGATTTCATAATCTGCCAATAATGCACCTGACATATTACCAGTTAAGGTAATATATTCTCCAGAATTGGTATCCTTTACATAAACACCAAGACGGTCTGCATCCGGGTCAGTAGCCAATACTAAATCTGCATTTACTTCTTCGGCTAATTCC
>JBGVLO010000019.1:0-2967 GCA_045124315.1 Lachnospiraceae bacterium | reverse complement strand
CATAAAGACATTTGCCATTGGTATGAGCGAGGATGCGATTGATTTGAAATATGCAAAGCAAGTGGCGGAGTATATTGGTAGTGAACATAAGGAAGTTTTCATGACACCGGATGAGGTACTGGAATCTTTGGAAACGGTTATTCAGTTATTGGGAACCTATGACATTACCACCATTCGTGCGTCCATGGGTATGTATTTAGTATGTAAGGCAATTCATGAGCAGACGGACATCAGAGTTCTTTTGACAGGCGAAATTTCGGATGAATTGTTTGGCTATAAATATACGGATTTTGCTCCGGATGCGGCTGCATTTCAGAAAGAATCCCAGAAAAGAATCAGAGAATTGCATATGTATGATGTGCTTCGTGCAGACCGTTGCATATCGGTGAACTCATTGGAGGCAAGAGTGCCCTTTGGAGATATTGATTTTGTAAAGTATGTCATGTCCATAGATTCGGAATTAAAATTGAATAAATATGGAAAGGGAAAATATTTGCTTCGCCATGCATTTGAAGAGGGAGATTATTTACCTGAGGAAATTCTTTGGAGAGAAAAAGCGGCATTTTCAGATGCAGTTGGTCATTCCATGGTAGATTATCTAAAGGAATATGCAGAAGGAACATACTCTGATGAAGAGTTTGAAAGTTTGTGTATGAAGTACGCATATGCCAGACCTTTTACAAAGGAATCTCTATTATATAGGGAGATTTTTGAAAGATACTATCCAGGTCAAGCAGAAATGGTGGTAGATTTCTGGATGCCGAACAAAGAGTGGGAGGGCTGTGATGTAAATGATCCGTCAGCCAGAGTTCTTTCAAACTATGGGGATAGCGGAAAGTAATCTGTCTGAAAAATGATTGACAAAAAAAGCAAAAAGGTGTATGATTGCTCGCGTAAAGGCAAAGGCGTCTTTAAGTTTTAAATGAACTTAAAGGCGTCTTTGTCTTTTTTTGTCATGGCGACGAGGAAAATATTCATTGTGCTTGCACAAATGAACATTTGCCGACCGCTGATCAGAGCGAAATATGCAGAGCATATTTCGTCTCTGGATGAAAATACGTATGGTTATCGTTGAAGGAGGAAATGCGAGATGCAAAAATGTGAACAACTATATGAAGGGAAAGCAAAAAAGGTCTTCTTAACGGAGAACCCGGATGTCCTGATTGTATCCTATAAGGATGATGCGACGGCTTTTAATGGATTGAAGAAAGGGACAATTGTTGGAAAGGGTGCAATTAACAATCGCATGACCAATCTGTTGTTCCAGAGAATTGAGGCTGAAGGTGTACCTACTCATTATGTTCAGGAATTAAATGATAGGGAAACCGCAGTTCGCAGAGTAGAAATTGTTCCTCTTGAGGTAATCGTGCGAAATGTTGCCGCAGGTAGCTTTTCGAAACGTTTAGGAGTTCCCGAAGGTACAGAGTTGGCAGAGCCGACTATTGAGTTTTCATACAAGAACGATGAACTTGGGGATCCGTTGATTAACAGTTCTTTTGCAAAAGCACTTAATGTTGCAACTTCGAGTGAGATAGAAATCATAAAGAAATATGCATTTATGATAAATGATATCTTGAAATTGGAGTTCTTAAAGGCAGGACTTCGATTGATAGATTTTAAGATAGAATTCGGACGTTTTCATGGAAAAATCATTCTTGCTGATGAAGTATCACCGGATACATGCCGTTTGTGGGATGTGGAAAGTGGAGATAAGATGGATAAAGATCGTTTCCGTAGAGATTTAGGCAATGTAGAAGAGGCATATGTCGAGGTAGCCAGAAGATTAGGATTAGAAATTGAGAAGGAGTAAACAGTATGAGAACAGATATTTATCAATCACCTTTATGTGAGCGTTATGCAAGTAAGGAAATGCAGAGTATATTTTCCAATGATAGAAAGTTTACTACTTGGAGAGAATTGTGGATTGCCCTTGCGGAAAGTGAGCAGGAGCTTGGACTCCCTATTTCTGATGAGCAGATTCGGGAAATGAAGTCTCAAATCAGTAACATAGATTATGAAAAGGCGAAGAAATATGAAAGCGAACTTCGTCATGATGTTATGGCACATGTGCATACCTATGGAGATGCATGCCCAAATGCAGCAGGTATTATTCATTTAGGAGCTACCTCATGCTATGTGGGGGATAACACAGATATTATTCTCATGCAAAGTGCGCTTATACAGATTAAGAATCTGCTTCTTAATGCAGTAGAGGCACTTAGCGAGTTTGCAATGGAGTACAAGGGACTTCCTACTCTTGCATATACACATTTTCAGGCGGCACAACCAACAACAGTAGGGAAAAGAGCCTGTCTTTGGATGAATGATTTGCTGTTTGATATTGAACAGCTTGATTTTCAACTGAATAATTTGAAACTGCTTGGCTGTAAAGGAACTACCGGGACAGGTGCCAGCTTTTTGGAACTGTTTGATGGAGATGAGAAGAAGGTAGAATTGTTGGAGCAGAAAATCGCAAGTAAAATCGGCTTTTCACAATGTCAGAGTGTCAGTGGGCAGACATACACCAGGAAAGCTGATTTTGCAGTTTTACAGGTATTATCCGGAATTGCTCAGAGTGCGTCTAAATTTTCCAGCGATATCAGATTACTTAGTCATTTGAAAGAGGTGGATGAGCCTTTTGAAGAAAAGCAAATTGGTTCTTCTGCCATGGCATATAAAAGAAATCCTATGAGGAGTGAACGTATTGCATCCTTGGCCAGATATGTGATTTGCGATTTGCAGAATACAGCAATAACAGCATCCGCACAGTGGTTTGAGAGAACATTGGATGATTCTGCCAATAAGCGATTGTCCGTGCCGGAAGCATTTCTTGCAACAGATGCCATCCTTAATCTTTATATTAATGTGATTAGAGGTCTTAAGGTTTATCCGGCTGTAATAAAGAAGCATCTTGATGCAGAACTTCCGTTTATGGCAACAGAAAATATTTTAATGTATTGCGTAAAG
>JBGVLO010000018.1:0-24426 GCA_045124315.1 Lachnospiraceae bacterium | reverse complement strand
TGTGCAATATTCCCCACTGCTGCCTCCCGTAGGAGTTTGGGCCGTGTCTCAGTCCCAATGTGGCCGTTCACTCTCTCAAGCCGGCTACTGATCGTCGCCTTGGTGAGCCGTTACCTCACCAACCAGCTAATCAGACGCGGGTCCATCTTACACCGATAAATCTTTTCCGTCCGTACCATGCGGTACTAGCGGGTTATGCGGTATTAGCAGTCATTTCTAACTGTTATCCCCCTGTGTAAGGCAGGTTACCCACGCGTTACTCACCCGTCCGCCACTCAGTCAATAAGTTCGTCACCCCGAAGGGATCCAAACAAACTGCTTCGTTCGACTTGCATGTGTTAAGCACGCCGCCAGCGTTCATCCTGAGCCAGGATCAAACTCTCAAATTAAAGTTTGTTACCTTGCTAGAAACTTGCTAGCTTTTTATCCTTTACTGTTAAAGGTTTTTGTTCGTGAAAACATTAAATGTTTTCCTTTGAAATTCTTTTGAATTTTCAAGGTTGTCTCACTGTTTAATTGTCAATGTTCTTTGTTGTTGTCTCACCAGACAGCTTATTTAGAATAACACACTCTCAAGTGTTTGTCAACAACTTTTTTAAGTTTTTTTCAAAACTTAACGGAGAAGGAGGGATTTGAACCCTCGCGCCGCGCAAACGACCTATACCCTTAGCAGGGGCACCTCTTCAGCCTCTTGAGTACTTCTCCTCATCTGAACTTATCATTCTCTATTCAGTTTGCGTGTCAAACGCATTTATAATCATATCATAAGTTTTCTGCCCTGTCAACAACTTTTTTATTTTTTCTATATGTTTCATTAAAATATGATAAAACTTGTTTTCCCATCTCTATTTCATAAATCAAAGTAAAGAATTCCTCATCCATTCACTAATTCTACAATCACATGATACATACTCGTTCCCGTTTCTGTATCTCAATAACGCCTCTATCTCCTCTATAAATCTATTAATCAATACAACTTTGCAATACTAGCCCCTACAAGATTACACTAATCTATCTCTTTCCTTAACAAACATAATCATCAGGATCGTAGTATTGCTTCTTTTGTATTGACTTTAAAATAGATCTATAATGCCTCTATTCGCACTGAAATTCTTTTGTGGCAGTTTCATATAGATTATTTCCATCTTTATCTATGACCACTACAACTGGTAAATTTTCTACTTCTAATTTACGAATCGCCTCTGTTCCCAAATCATCATATGCAATTACTTCTGCTTTTTTGATGCATTTCGATAACAATGCACCAGCTCCACCTACTGCTGCAAAATAAACGGCCTGATTCTTCTTAATTGCTTCAATTACTTCTGGAGAACGCTTCCCTTTTCCAATCATTCCTTTTACTCCATTTTGTAACATTAATGGTGTATATTTGTCCATTCTGCTACTTGTGGTTGGTCCAGCTGAACCTATTACCTGTCCTTCCTTTGCTGGAGAAGGTCCCAAGTAATAAATTACATTGTTCTCTAGTGAAAAGGGTGCCTGTTCTCCATTTTGCATTGCCTCATACATTCTTTTGTGTGCCGCATCTCTAGCAGTATATATCGTTCCTGAAATATATACATAATCTCCTGATTTTAATTCTTTTGTTTGTTCTTCTGTGAATGGTGCATTAATATGTTTTTCCATATACTTCACTCCTATCGTTTTATTTATTCCTACAACTGTATATTCTTAGTTCTTCTCTACCTATAATTACTTCTACTTATATTTCTACATATTCACATAGTTCCGGTAGAACCTTGCACTCCGCTGCATGGTTCGTACAGCGCCGTCGTAAGGCGTGTGCATCATCGTTTACAAAACAACCATGTGAATATATTTATGGTGTTGCCCTAATTTACAAGGCATGGGGGTTTTGTATCTGTTCAGAAAGTTTACCCGCGTATGTACAGCTTATATAGTTGCACTGGCCATAAAATACAAGTTATACATGTACTGGTATAGCTGATAATAATGCAATAAGTACTCTTTTAACTCTACAAACTCAGTACTAGATTACTCTCTTAATATGTCTATTTACGTGGCAGCATATATTAATTGCTACCGGTAATCCCGCAATATGTGTTGGATAGGTTTCTATATTTACACCTAAGGCCGTATTGACTCCTCCCAATCCTCCTGGACCAAATCCTAATTTATTGATTTTTTCTAATAATTCTTTTTCCAATTCTGCCACATATGGAGTAGAGGATGGCTGATCCAAATCTCTAGTCAATGCTTTTTTTGCCAAAATCGCACATTTTTCAAAGGTTCCACCGATTCCTACTCCTACTACCATTGGTGGACATGCATTTGGTCCTGCAAGGCGTACCGTTTCTAATACTGCTTCTTTTACACCTTCAATGCCGTCTGCCGGTTTTAACATACATACTCTACTCATATTTTCACTACCAAATCCCTTTGGGGCTACCGTTAATTCTATCTTTTCACCTGGTACAATTTCGTAATGTATGATTCCCGGTGTATTATCCTTGGTATTTTCTCTGATCAATGGATCCTTTACCACAGATTTTCTTAAATATCCTTCTACATATCCCTGGCGAATTCCTTCATTGATTGCATCTTCCAGATTCTGTCCCTCTACATGTACATCCTGTCCTATTTTTACAAATACAACTGCCATTCCGGTATCCTGACAAATTGGGATACTATCCTCTGCAGCAATGTCCATATTTTCTTGTAACTGTCCTAATATTTTCTTTCCTATTTCACTTTTTTCTGTATTTTTTGCGTTGTCAATTGCGCCAACTACATCCTTTGCTAAATGTAAGTTTGCTTCAATACACATCTCTTTTATATTTTTTGTGATTTCATCTGTATGTATTGTTCTCATATTTATTAATACCTCCAATTTCTATTAAAATTCTATTAAAAAAAGAAAGACTTTATCCGAAATCATATATTCAAATAAAGTCTTTTTGTTACAGTTCACATGCCTGTGAACTGTAACGTCTTCTTTCGTTGCAATTATTCCTTTGTTACATCTTCGTCTTCTTCCATCAATTCGGTTTCTAAACGATTGATTACTTCATTTTCTGAAACAATATCATTACTTTCTCTAACTTTTGCAATACTTGCAACTTTTACATCTGAATCTTTATCGATATCCATTAATTTTACACCAGAAGTGATTCTGCCTAATTCTGAAATCTGATTACACATAGTACGAATAATAATACCCTCTGTTGTAATCATCATAATCTCATTGTCTTCATTCACAGCCTTCACGCCTACAATATTTCCTGTCTTTGATGTAATTTTGTAGCATTTTACACCCTTACCGCCACGATTCTGTACCTTAAATTCGTCAATAGAGGTTCTCTTACCTAAACCATTTTCAGATACAATTAACAAGTATGATCCCTGGGTGTGTAACTGCATTCCCACAACTTCATCCTGATCTTCCAAATTAATACCAATGACACCCATAGAGGTTCTTCCTGTAGCACGTACATCCTGTTCTGAGAATCGAATACACATTCCGTACTTTGTAACTAAGAAAATATCTTTCTTATCATTTGTTACTTTTACTTCAATCAACTCGTCATCATCTCTTAAGTTGATTGCCTGTAAACCGGATTTTCTTACTTTCTCATAATCCTGTAAAGTAGTTTTCTTTACAATACCTTTTTTTGTGGTCATGAACAGGTATTTATTTTCCGGATATTCACGAATTGGAATGACAGCGGTAATCTTCTCTTCCGGCTGTAACTGCAATAAGTTAACTAATGCAGTTCCTCTGGCTGTTCTGCCTGCCTCTGGTATCTCATATGCCTTAAGACGATATACTCTACCTGTATTGGTAAAGAAGTTTACATAATGATGGGTCGTTGTCATTAATAAATCTTCGATATAGTCCTCTTCTAACGTCTGCATACCCTTGATTCCTTTTCCGCCACGATTTTGACTCTTGAAGTTATCAATGGTCATTCTCTTAATATAGCCGAGACTGGTTCTGGCAATAACCGTATTTTCTCTTGGAATCAGATCTTCATTTGATAAGTCATACTCATCAAATCCAATGGACGTTCTTCTATCATCACTGTATTTATCGCGAATCATTATGATTTCTTCTTTTACTACACCTAATAACAGCTTTCTATCTGCCAAAATAGCCTTAAATTCTGCAATTTTCTTGATTAATTCTGCGTGTTCTTCTTCGATCTTCTCTCTTTCCAATCCGGTCAATGCACGCAAACGCATATCTACAATTGCCTGAGCCTGTGCTTCATCTAAGCCAAATCTCTCGATTAATTTCGTCTTAGCTTCTGCCGTATTCTTGGAAGAACGGATAATACGAATTACTTCATCAATATTGTCTAATGCGATCAGATATCCCTGTAAAATATGGTCTCTTTCTTCTGCCTTGTTCAAGTCATACTGTGTTCTTCTGGTTACTACTTCTTCCTGATGCTTCAAGTAGTGTTCTAACATTTCTAACAAATTCAAGACTTTTGGCTGATTATCCACCAATGCAAGCATAATTACACCAAATGTATCCTGCAACTGGGTATGCTTATACAATTGGTTCAACAAAATATTTGCATTTACATCTCTTCTCAGTTCGATTACAATGCGCATACCTTCTCGATCCGATTCATCACGCAATTCAGTAATTCCATCAATTTTTTTATTTTTATGTAGATCGGCAATCTTTTCAATTAATCGAGCTTTATTGACCATAAATGGAAGTTCACTTACAATGATTCTGCTCTTTCCATTTGGCATGGTTTCAATATTGGTAACCGCACGAACTCTGATTTTTCCTCTACCTGTTCGATATGCCTGCTCAATTCCTCTGGTTCCTAAAATAGTTGCCCCTGTTGGAAAATCCGGACCCTTAACAATATCTAAAATTTCCTCTATAGCAGTTGCTCGATCTTCCTCCACAACATTATCAATAATCTTTACAACTGCATCAATAACTTCTCGCAAATTGTGAGGTGGAATATTGGTAGCCATACCTACCGCAATTCCAGCTGTTCCATTTACAAGTAAGTTTG
This sequence comes from Lachnospiraceae bacterium, assembly GCA_045124315.1. Classification (GTDB taxonomy): domain Bacteria; phylum Bacillota; class Clostridia; order Lachnospirales; family Lachnospiraceae; genus CAG-411. The sequence continues at coordinate 19,402 of JBGVLO010000018.1, read as the reverse complement.
GAAAACGAGATGGCAATACCGTTGGCTCTTTTTCTGTCTCGTCAAAGTTTGGTGTAAAATCTACGGTATTTTTATTGATATCCGATAGCATTTCCACGGAAATTTTGCTCAATCGTGCCTCAGTATATCGCATGGCCGCTGCGCCGTCTCCATCTACAGAACCAAAGTTACCGTGTCCGTCAATCAATGGATAACGAGTTGACCATTCCTGGGCAAGGTTAACCAAAGCACCATAAATAGAGCTATCACCATGTGGGTGGTATTTACCCATTGTATCACCCACAATACGGGCACACTTACGGTGTGGCTTATCCGGACCATTATTCAGTTCTACCATTGCGTACATAATACGTCTTTGTACAGGCTTTAAACCGTCTCTTACATCAGGTAACGCTCTGGCAGCAATTACAGACATGGCATAATCGATATAAGACTTCTCCATAGTCTTTTTTAAATCAATGTCATGTACTTTATCAAAGATATTCTCATCCATTACCTTTCCTCCAATTTTCTTTTACATACGATCTTCCCGTTCCAAGATATCCTTTTTGTCCGACTTATTTGGCTTAGAAAGACATATCTATTTTTTATTTACACTTCTCTACGATCAGATCACGTGCCTACTCACAGGGTAAAACTCGTACAAAAGAGTTTTACCTGAGGAGTGTTGTTTCTCTGTAGAAAAAAACAACGGATACACATTCTCTAATCTAAGCAGTTACTAAATATCAAGATTCTGTACAAATTTGGCATTTTCCTCGATAAATTCTCTTCTTGGTTCTACCTTATCTCCCATAAGTGTAGTAAATGTAACATCAATTTCAGATTCCTGTTCTTCATCCAAAACTACTTTGAGCAGTACTCTTCTCTCCGGATCCATAGTAGTTTCCCAGAGCTGTTCTGCATCCATCTCTCCAAGACCTTTGTATCGCTGAATCTTGTTGTTATTATCTCTTCCAATTTCATTCAAAATATCGTTCAATTCTTTATCGCTATATGCATAATAGACTTTTTTATTTCGATCTACTTTATAAAGTGGTGGCTGTGCTAAATATACATATCCCTGTTTGATCAATTCTGGCATAAAACGATAGAAGAATGTAAGCAATAATGTACTAATATGTGCTCCATCCACATCGGCATCTGTCATAATAATAATTTTGTGATAACGCAGCTTAGATATATCAAAATCATCATGTATACCGGTACCAAATGCAGTGATCATCGCCTTAATTTCCTCATTGGTAAGGATTCTGTCTAATCTTGCTTTCTCTACATTTAATATTTTTCCTCTCAATGGTAGAATAGCCTGTGTAGCACGGGAACGGGCAGTTTTCGCACTTCCCCCCGCAGAATCCCCCTCGACGATATAAATTTCGCATTTTTCCGGATCCTTATCGGAACAATCTGCCAATTTTCCTGGCAAACTCATGCCTTCCAATGCAGTCTTTCTTCTTGTCAGATCTCTGGCTTTTCTCGCTGCATCTCTGGCTCTCTGTGCTAAAACAGCCTTCTCACAAATGGATTTGGCAACATTAGGATTCTGCTCCAAGAAGTAAGTTAACTGTTCACTGAATACACTTTCTACTGCACCTCTTGCTTCACTATTTCCTAATTTTTGCTTGGTCTGTCCCTCAAACTGTGGCTCACCAATCTTTACGCTGATAATCGCTGTCAATCCTTCTCTGATATCCTCACCTGACAGATTCTGTTCATTGTCTTTTAAGAATTTCTGACTTCTTGCATAATCATTAAAGGTCTTAGTCAAAGCATTCTTAAAACCAACCATGTGAGTTCCCCCTTCAGGGGTAGTAATGTTATTTACAAAACTATAGCAACTCTCTGTGTATGAATCATTATGCTGTAATGCAATTTCTACATTTACATCATTTTTTACTCCTTCACAGTAAATGATTTCAGGATACAATTCTTCTTTATGTCTGTTCAAATACTGGACATATTCCTTTATTCCACCTTCATAATGGAATTCCCGAATCTTTGGTTCTTCTAAACGCATATCCGTAAGTGTAATTTTTAAACCTTTAGTCAGAAATGCCATTTCACGTAAACGCTGTCTCAATGTATCATAGTCAAACACAGTCTCCTCGAACATTAATTTATCAGGAAGAAATGTTACCTTAGTTCCCTGAGCATCAGTATCACCCACAACCTTCAATGGATACATCACCTTACCACGCTCATATCTTTGCTTATATATTTTTCCTTCTTTGCGGATCTCTACTTCCAACCACTCCGATAATGCATTTACAACAGAAGCACCAACTCCGTGCAATCCTCCGGATACTTTGTATCCTCCACCGCCAAATTTTCCTCCGGCATGTAAAATTGTAAATACTACCTCTACTGCAGGCAATCCAGTCTTGTGATTGATTCCAACCGGAATTCCTCGACCATTATCTACAACCGTAATAGAATTGTCTTCGTTGATCGTAACATTGATTTCTGTACAGAATCCTGCCAATGCTTCATCTACTGAATTATCTACGATTTCGTATACCAAGTGATGCAATCCCCTAATGGATGTACTACCAATGTACATACCTGGTCTCTTACGAACCGCCTCTAATCCTTCCAAAATCTGTATTTGATCAGCACCATATTCCTGACTCATACGCTTCCTCCTAATTCTGTTCCTGACTAACCGTTCCATTGACGACTTTATATACCTGATTTACGTGGATCCTTTGTTCAATAAACTCCTCCAGACCAGTACAGGTAATGATCGTCTGAATATTTTCTATACTATCAAGCAAATAATTTTGCCTGTTTCTGTCTAACTCTGACAACACATCATCTAGTAATAACACAGGCCAATCACCTACTGTATTTTTGATAATCTCAATCTCAGCAAGTTTTAACGACAATGCTGCTGTCCTTTGTTGTCCCTGGGAACCATATTTTCGTATATCAATATCAGCAATTGAAAATTCTATATCGTCTCGATGTGGTCCCACCGATGTTGCCTTCTGAAATAAATCTCTCTCTCGATCCATAGCAAGCGAAATACCGAAATCTTCTACTGAAACATTTTTTTCATATTTTAGCTTTAGGATTTCTTTCCCACCTGATAACTTGTGGTGTATCGGGGTAATCACTTTATTTAGTTCCTCTATATGTTTCTTTCTTCTTCGAATGATTCTGGAACCATATTCTATCAGTTGCTGATCCCAAATATCCAAAGTAGCTAAAAGATCTGTTTCTTTCGAAATCTGTTTCAGTAAATTATTCCTTTGATTAACAATCTGATTATATTTACTTAAATCATGGAAGTATACCCGATCCAACTGACACAATTCCATATCCAAGAATCTTCGTCTTTCACTTGGACCATGCTTGATAATTCCAAGATCTTCCGGGGAAAAGAACACGATATTTACCAAACCCAATAGCTCCGCAGACTTTCGTATGGGAATCCCATCAATGGCAACTCCCTTTGGTTTGCTGCGTTTTAGGTGCATGTCAATCCTTCTGGTTACGCCTTTTTTTTCAATGCACATACGCAAATGGGCTTCCTTTTGATTCATCCGAATGATTTCTTTTTCTTTACTGCCCTTGTGGGATTTTGTCATTCCACAAAAATACAAGGCTTCTAACACATTCGTCTTCCCCTGGGCATTATCTCCGTAAAGAATATTTTTTTCTGGATGAAATTCCATGTTCAAATATTCATAATTTCTAAAATTACTCAATTCGATTGATTTAATATACATATCTTAGCCTACTATCTGGATTGTCTCTCCATCAAACTCTACTACATCTCCTGCATGTAGTTTTTTTCCTCTTTGGACTTCTACTTCACCATTTACCAGAACCAAACCATCCTGGATTACAATCTTCGCATCTAACCCGGAAGGAACAAGTCCAGCTGCTTTCAAAGCTTGTCCTAACTTAATATATTCATCTCTCAACTTAATCGTTTCCATATCTGCCTCCATCTGACTCCCATTCATTACTGAACTGCATTAAAGTTAATTGGTAAAATCAAGTAAATATAATTTTCTTCTTTGTCTTTAATAAAGCAAGGGGCTTTTGGATTAAACAGATAAATATCTACTGTCTCATCATCAATAACACGAAGAGCATCCATTAAGAACTTTGGATTAAACCCAATCATAATGTCTTTTCCCTCTTTTGAAATATCCAGATCCTCTTTCATGGAACCTACTGTTGAATTAATATTCAACTGCATATTGTTGTCCGTAAATTTCAATACAATTGGAGTCTTATCTGCATCTTTAATCATCAAAGATGCTCGAACAATACTACTTAAGAATTCCTTGTTATTTACATTTACCTTTGTAACATAGTTATCCGATAACATCTGTTCGATCTTGTAATATTCTCCTTCGATCAATCTCGATAAAACAGTTGTATTGTCAAAGGCAAACAAAATATGCTTATCTGTAAAGTAAATATTCACAATCTTATCCATCTCTCCGGAAAGAATCTTACTAATCTCATTTAAGGTCTTTCCAGGAACAATTGCACGGATATCCTCATAGGAATCATGCAATTTTATCTTACGGATGGAAATACGGTGTCCATCCAAAGATACTACTTTAAGAGTATCTTCTGAAATTTGGAATAATTCACCAGTCATAATTTTATTACTTTCATTATCTGAAACAGAAAAAATAGTCTGATGAATAATCTCTTTTAATGCGTAGTCTGAGATACGAACAGATTTGCTCATTTCAACCTGAGGCAACGCAGGAAACTCTTCTGGTGATTTTCCCATTAAGTTAAAATTCGATTTTTCACATTTGATGTTTGCCATGAAATTTTCATTGGTAGTAAATGTAACTTCATTATCCGGCAAATTACGAATAATATCTGAGAAAATCTTAGCATTAATTGCAATTGATCCAGGAGTAACAATCTGACCGGTTACAATTGTTTCAATACCTAATTCTTGATTATTGGAAATAATTTTAATGGTATCATTATATGCCTCAATAACAATACATTCTAAAATTGGTAATGTAGTTTTAGAAGATACTGCCCTTAGGGAAATATTAACGCTATTTAATAAATCTGACTTCTTACAAATTATTTGCATGATTGTGAATAACTCCTTTCAAGCCGTTGTGTAATAAAATAATTAATTAAATATAGTATCCGTATTAATAGGGGGTGTGAAATTGTGAATAACTCTTGTAGGCCTTACAGAATAAGGAATGCAGAGATTCAAATAATGTGAATCCAGAAAAAATTTCTCGTTGAAAAGATGTGAATAAAAATTAAAAAAATTAAGAACAAAATTTATACACATAAAATTCACATAAAGATTCACAGTCTATTGTGGATTGATTTTCTTCTTTAGAACGTCTATTACACTTTGTAAAGAAGAATCCGTCTTTAAATCATCGGCAATCTTATTGCAGCCGTGTAATATAGTAGAATGATCTCTATTTCCAAGCTTGCTTCCAATATCTTTTAGAGAAATCTCTGTTAGTTCACGACAAAGGTACATACAAATTTGACGTGGATGAGCAATATTTCTACTTTTCTTAGTTGATACAATGTCAGAAGCTGTAATGTTAAAATGTTCTGCAACGATTTCTGTAATAGATTCGACGGTAATACTCTTTTTTACATCAGAAGAAATCAAATCTTTTAAGACTTCCTCGGCAAGAACAACATTTACTTCAATGTTTTTCAAGCGTGATACTGCAACTACTTTTGTCAGTGCACCTTCAATTTCACGAATATTCGACTTTACATTTGTAGCAATGTATTTGAGTACTTCATCATCGATGGTATAGCCTTCTAATTCACCTTTTTTTCGTAAAATGGCCATTCGTGTTTCGTAATCTGGTGATTGGATATCTACCTGAAGTCCCCACTCAAAACGAGAACGAAGTCGCTCTTCTAATGTTTCAAATTCCTTTGGTGGCTTATCAGAAGAAATAATGATCTGTTTTTTTGATTCATGCAAGGCATTAAACGTATGGAAAAATTCTTCCTGTGTACTTTCTTTTCCTATAATAAACTGGATATCATCAATGAGAAGAATATCAATGTTTCGATATTTTTTTCGAAATTCCTGAATAGAAGAAGTATCCGAACGATTACGGATAGCTTCAATCAACTCATTGGTAAATACTTCACTGGTAACATATAAAACCTTTGCAGAAGGATTGTTATTCAGCACATAATGAGCAACAGAGTGCATCAGATGTGTCTTTCCAAGTCCAACGCCTCCATATATAAACAGAGGATTATATACTTCAGCAGGACTTTCTGCTACTGCCAAGGAAGCTGCATGAGCTAACTGGTTGTTACTACCGACCACGAACGTATCAAAAGTATATCGTGGATTCAAGGAAGTTGCGATATTTTGAGGATCTCTTGTAATAGTAGATTTCTCTTTTGGTTCGGAAGATGGAGTCTGCGCTGCTTCCTTCTCTCTTAAATCCTTAGCCAGTTCAAACTGAATATCAAAATGTTCACCCATGATTTCTTCAATTGAAACAGATAAAGGAACGGCATATTTCGGTTCTAAGTAAGATTTACCGGCTATTCCTACTTTTGTTTCATCAACAGAAATTGTAATTAAGTGGTCCTCTAAAGAGTACACCTTCAAAGGGAGTATCCATGTACGAAATACAACATCAGACAGGCTATATTCCTGTTTCATATGTTGTAAAATATTATCCCAATTTGCAATCAATGTTTCTTTCATGTTTTACCTCGTTTCCGCACTAAACTTGAGCCTGTTAGGGTGGCGTATATTTTTCTAATGTATTCTGGCAAATCCCTTTAAGATTGTCTATAAGAAAAAGCATTCATAAAAAAGGGATTGCATTTCAGTTCTGTTATCTGCCTAAAAATTGTAATTCTTCAATCAATCAAAAGAGAATTGTTAAAAAAATAGCCCAAATAATGGCAGACATATTTACTTTATTTTATATCAAAAACAAAATTTTTTCAATGTAAGTTTACGATTCCTTTTGTAAATAGAAAGAAAAAATGAGATTTAGAAGAAATAATGTGGATAAAAATTAATGTGAATTGCCAGTGTATAAGTGTAGGAATTAATGTGAAACACTAGAAGAAAAAGGAGTTATACACAAAAATGTGAATAAAATTATCCAAGTGAATAACAGAGATAAAAGTGTTGAAGAATCAACAGTTTTGAGGCAAAATAAAAAAAGATATCCACGAAAAACGAGTCTTTTATCCACAACTTATCAACAAAATGTGGATAAGTTGATAAGTGTGTTTACAATTGTGTGTAAACTAGTTATTTTGCTTAGCTAATGTGGATATTTTCCCACAAGGATTCACATTGTCTACAGACAAATAGATATATGGTAGAATGGCTGCACTCTACCAAAGATACATTACTGTTGATCTGAAATCATTATTTCTGGAAACAACGAACTTGTGAAACGTAACAGGAAAAGGAGGAAAAAGGAAAATATGCTTGACGAAATAAAAGTTTCATACTATAATATGACGTGATATTTAGTTAGAATTGTCTAAATATGCCTACAAATTTTTGATAAATAATTGTGAGGAGGTGCATTGAATTATGAAGATGACATTTCAGCCAAAGAAGAGATCAAGATCTAAGGTTCATGGTTTCAGAGCTAGAATGAGTACTAAGAGTGGAAGAAAAGTTTTAGCTAGCAGAAGAGCAAAAGGAAGAAAGAAATTATCCGCTTAGGTCGCAGTGTTTGTGACCTTTTGTTTTCTATGATATAGGAAGTTGAGTAACCTAAAGATCTGAAGCTTTTCTTGTTGCTATTCATGCGATAGTAACATTTTTAGAGAGAAGTGGAGGTTTTTAGGTTATTTGATAACCTGGCATAGAATGCATAGACAACATATTTTGATGTAGCATTTATTTATTTGTTTTGACAGATAAAGTGTTTCATCGTTTGAGTTATATTTACATGGTATCATAGTCTATGAATGGAGACAAAGTTTGTGTCTCTAGTTATCATTCATAGTTTTCAGTTGGGAATATCTTTTGTACTCAACCATAGCATATAGAATTGGGGATTTTGGAATTGTCAGAATCATTAAAGAAAAATCAGGATTTTCAGAGGGTTTATAAGTCTGGAAAATCTTATGCCAACAAATATTTGGTCATGTATGTATTAAAAAATAATTTGGATAGAAACAGAATTGGAGTCTCCGTAAGTAAGAAGGTAGGTAACAGTGTAGTAAGACACAGACTTGCCAGATTGATCCGAGAGAGTTTTCGTTTGCGAGGAGAAGAGTTTCAGAGCGGATTGGATATTGTAGTAATCGCCAGAAATACCGCAAAAGGGAAGAATTACTGGGATATTAGTAGTGCAGTAATGCATTTAGGTAAGCTTCATGACATTTTGAATTGAGAAGATGATGTAGATTGAGAAAAGTTTTAATTTTTTTAGTTGAGATATATCGTAAGTACTTGTCTCCGTTGAAGGGGCACAGTACATGTATTTATGTGCCTACCTGTTCGGAATATGCCATAGAAGCATTGGAAAAGCATGGTGCCATAAAGGGAAGTTTATTGACTATTTGGCGGATTCTGCGTTGTAATCCTTTTGCAAAAGGTGGTTATGATCCTGTGCCGTAAGAGTGTGTAATAGCTCAAGGAGGATTTTAACGTGTTCAACATTTACTTGACAGAATATAATGGAATGTTCTTAAAGCACATTGCAAAAGCTTTAGGTTGTTTGTTAAAGTATATTTATATGGCTTTGGCAAATTTAGGAATTGAAAACGTAGCGGTAAGTATTGTAATATTTACGCTTATTATAAACCTTTTGATGTTACCTTTGACAATAAAACAACAGAAATTCTCAAAGATGTCATCAAAGATGCAGCCTGAAATGCGTAAGATTCAGGAAAAATATAAAGACAAGAAGGATAACGCATCTATGGTTGCTCAGCAGGAAGAACTGCAGGCGTTGTATGAAAAGTATGGAACCTCACCAACTGGTGGATGTTTACCAACATTTATTACGATGTTTGTGTTCCTGGCTCTTTATCGTGTAATTTATGCGGTACCTGCATATGTACCACAGATTAAGGAATTTTATTCTGCTATTGCAGAGTATACTTCATCAAACCCAAATGCGTTGCAGTATTTGGCAGATAATGCAAGTAGTCTCCGTGTAGTTACATCCGGATGGGGTGACAACATTTTGGGAGCGTTGCAGGAAAATCAGAATTATATCATTGATGTTTTTACAAAGTTTGGTCGAGCAAACTGGGATGAATTTGGTGCATTCTTTTCTGGAAGTCAGTTGTCTGATATACAGGCAAATGCAGAGCGAATCAAGCATATTAACTATGTATTTGGTGGATTGAATATTTCGGAAAGTCCTTTGACAAAACCATTTCCAGGTTTAGCTATTCCGGTCGTATCAGTGATATTACAGTATATTCAGACACATTTGTTAATGGCAAATAATAATCAGGCGGTAAATCCGAATGATCCAATGGCGGCTAGTATGAAGTCAATGAATACAATGATGCCGTTGATGTCAGGATTTTTCTCTTTGATGTTCCCTATCGGTGCAGGTATTTATTTGATTACGAACAGTGCATTTCGTATTATTCAGCAGTTCTTTGTAAATAAGTATATGGATACTTTAGATATTGATGCTGAGATTGAGAAAAATGTCATGAAAGCACAGAAAAAGAGAGAAAAATTGCATGTAGAGGTATCGGATGGAAGTATTAAGAATGTTGCGAATATCCGTACAAGTGTAAAGGACATTGCTGGAAAAACAACAGCGTCATCGGATGATGTGGATCATTCAAAGGAGTATAAAGAAGGTAGCATCGCTTATATAGCACATATGTCAGCGAAAGGTAATGATAAAAAATAAGGGGGAGTAGCATATGGATTGGGTGGAATTTACAGGAAAAACAGTAGATGAGGCATTGGATTTGGCATTAGATAAGATGGAAGTGTCAAGTGATCAAGTGGAGTATGAAGTATTAGAGAAGGAAACTAGCGGTTTGTTAGGCTTATTTAGTAAGCCTGCCAGGATTCGTGTAAGGCTTCTTTCGGAAGAAGAAAGTACAGAGGAAACAAAAGACGAAGAAGAGACTGTTCCTGTTATGGAAACAGAATCAGAGGTAGAAACTGAAACTAAGGAGAGTAGTCTTGATGAAGAAGTGGTTGTGGAGGTTCCAGTAGAAAAGCTTTGTGATACTGCAGAGGATTTCCTAAAGAAAGTTTGTTCAAACATGGGAATTGAAGCTACGTTTGAAGTTTCCTGCGAGAGAGAAGAAAGCTTGATCAATGTTAATATTGTTGGAAATGATATGGGATTATTGATTGGGAAGAGAGGTCAGACATTAGATTCTTTGCAGTATTTGACAAGTCTTGTAGTAAATAAAGAAAGTGGCACTTATTTCAAGGTTAAGATTGATACAGAAAATTACCGTGCAAGAAGAAAAGAAACTTTGGAGAATCTTGCAAGAAATATTGCATCTAAAGTAAAGAAGACTAGAAAGCCTGTGTCTTTGGAACCGATGAATCCTTATGAACGTAGAATCATTCATTCTGCTTTACAGAATGATAAGATGGTTGAAACTTACAGTGAAGGTGAAGAACCAAATCGTAAGGTTGTAATTGCCATAAAGAAGGGCTTCCGTGATTCTGGAAATCGCAATGGTGGTTATAGAAAATATAATAACAGAAATTATAAAAAGAATTATGGAGGCTATGAAAAAAAAGGTTTTGATCGAAAAGAAAAAGAAGAAAAACCAGTAAACGAAGAATAGAAGTTGGAAGAAGGGGTTGTGAAACCCCTTTTTTCTCTATATAGGGAAAAAATAGGAAAGGAAAGGAACAAACATATTTGTTCTCTTGAGGATTGGTACAAATTATGAAAACAGATACAATTGCAGCAATTGCAACGGGAATGAGTAATGGCGGAATCAGCATTATTCGAATCAGTGGTGAGGATTCTCTGGCAATTGCAGATAAGATTTATCGTTCGAAATCAGGGAGAAAAAAGCTGAGTGATCAGGAAAGTCATACCGTACATTATGGGTACATTTATGATGGAGAGGACTTAATTGATGAAGTAATTGTAGTAATCATGAAGAATCCCAATAGTTATACAAGAGAGGATGTTGTAGAAATCAATTGTCACGGTGGAATGCTGGTTACGAAAAGAGTACTGGAAACTGTAATCAAGTATGGGGCAAGAACTGCAGAGCCGGGAGAATTTACTAGGAGAGCATTTCTAAATGGCAGGATTGATCTCTCACAGGCAGAGGCTGTGATAGATGTAATCAATGCCAAGAACAAATATGCACTTTCCAGTTCTGTGAATCAGTTAAAAGGAACTGTGTTATATAAGATAAGAGAAGTGAGAGAAAGTATTTTACATGACACAGCGTTTATTGAGGCTGCGCTAGATGATCCGGAACACATTAGCGTGGATGGATTTGCAGATACACTAAAAATAAGAGTGGAAGAGAATCTTGGGATTCTGCGAAAATTAAAGAAATCTGCAGATAATGGAAGAATCCTAAAGGAAGGTGTGAAAACTGTAATTTTAGGAAAACCAAATGCAGGAAAATCGTCTCTGTTAAATGTTTTGTTGGGGGAAGAACGTGCCATTGTAACAGATATTGAAGGGACAACCAGGGATACACTAGAGGAAACCATACAGTTAGATTCTGTGATGTTGCAGGTAATGGATACGGCTGGAATTCGAGAGACTGCAGATGTGGTAGAGCAGATTGGAGTGGAGAAAGCAAGAAGTTTTGCGGAGCAGGCAGATTTGTTACTATATCTGGTGGACGCTTCCCGAGAATTTGATGAAAATGATACCCTTATACTTAATTTCATCAAAGAAAAGTTAGAGACAAGCAAGGTAATTATTCTCTTAAATAAGCAGGATTTAGACACGGTGATCACAAAAGAAGACATGGAGAATCTTTTGAAAAAATATACGGATACTATATGTCCTATTTTGACGATTTCCACAAAGAATGAAACGGGAATCGATAGTTTGGAAGATACATTAAAAGAACTGTTTTATCAGGGAAAGTTAGATTTTAATGACGAGATTTGTATTACAAATGTGAGACAAAAGGAAGCGATTGAGGAAGCGATTGATAGTTTACAACAGGTAATCCAAAGTATTGAAGATCAGATGCCGGAAGACTTCTATTCCATTGATTTAATGAATGCCTATGAAGTATTAGGAAAAATCATTGGAGAGGCAGTAGAAGAAGATTTGGTAAATAAGATTTTCAAGGAATTCTGTATGGGAAAATAGAAGGAGAGGAAAAAGAAAATGTCACATGAATATGAAGCGTATGATATATGTGTAGTAGGAGCCGGACATGCAGGCTGTGAAGCTGCATTAGCTGCAGCAAGATTAGGTTTTCAGACAGCTATGTTTACTGTGAGTATGGATAGCATTGCATTGATGCCTTGTAATCCGAATATTGGAGGAAGCTCGAAGGGACATTTGGTTCGAGAAATTGATGCCTTAGGTGGAGAGATGGGAAAAAACATCGACAAAACATATATCCAGTCAAAGATGTTGAATAAGTCAAAAGGACCTGCGGTTTATTCCTTGCGTGCACAGGCTGACAAACAGGATTATACGAGAGAGATGCGTCATGTGGTGGAAAATACAGAGAATCTTACTCTAAAACAGGCGGAGGTTACAAAGTTACTTGTAGAGGATGGTAAGATCAAAGGTGTAGAGACGTATTCTGGCGCGATTTATCCTTGTAAAGCCGTTGTTTTATGTACAGGGGTATATTTAAAGGCAAGATGCGTTTATGGCGATGTGAGCAATTATACAGGCCCAAACGGGCTGTCAGCAGCAAATCATTTGTCTGAATCTTTGAAGGAGCTGGGAATCCAGTTGTATCGCTTTAAGACAGGAACTCCAGCGAGAATAGACAAAAGGTCCATTGATTTTAGTAAGATGGCAGAACAAAAGGGTGACGAGGAAATTGTACCATTTTCTTTTACAAATACAGAAGAAGAAATCAAAAGAGAACAAGTGTCCTGTTGGTTGACCTATACAAATGAAGAGACTCATCAGATCATTCGTGATAATCTGGACCGTTCGCCATTGTATTCTGGAAATATCCAGGGAACGGGACCAAGATATTGCCCATCGATCGAGGATAAGGTGGTTCGATTTGCAGACAAAAACAGACATCAGGTATTTATTGAGCCAGAGGGAAATTACACCAATGAGATGTACATTGGAGGAATGTCAAGTTCCTTGCCGGAAGATGTACAGTACAAGATGTACCGCTCCGTAGCTGGTCTGGAAAATGCGAAAATCGTGAGAAATGCATACGCCATTGAGTATGATTGTATCAATCCAATGCAGTTAAAGCCTTCCCTGGAATTTAAGAAAATCGAAGGATTGTTCAGTGGGGGACAGTTCAATGGAAGTTCCGGGTACGAGGAAGCTGCTGCTCAGGGCCTGATAGCAGGAATCAATGCAGCACGAAAGTTGTCAGGAAACGATCCATTGATATTGGATCGTTCACAAGCATATATTGGTGTATTGATCGATGATCTTGTAACGAAGGAAACTCATGAGCCATACCGAATGATGACTTCCAGGGCAGAGTATCGTCTGCTTCTAAGACAAGATAATGCAGATGTGCGTTTGACTCCAATCGGCTACGAAATTGGATTGATCGATGAAGAGAGATACGAACAATTCCAAAAGAAACAGGAAATGGTAAAAGAAGAAATTGAGAGAGTGAAGAATAAGACGGTGGGAGCCAATCAAACGGTGAATTCTCTTTTGGAAAGTCATAATAGTACACCATTGCAGTCAGGAGCAACATTGGAAGAATTGATCAAGCGACCAGAAATGAAATATGAATATCTGGCTCCGATTGATCCGGATCGAAAAGATTTGCCAAAGGACGTAGTAGAGCAGGTAAATATTCAGTTAAAATATGATGGATACATTAAGAGACAGTTGAAGCAGGTAGAGCAGTTCAAGAAGCTTGAGAAAAAGAAGATACCTGAAAATATTAACTATGATGAGATTTATAGTCTTCGATTGGAAGCAAAGCAGAAATTAAATCAGATTCGTCCGGAATCAGTAGGGCAGGCATCTCGAATTTCCGGTGTGTCTCCGGCGGATATTTCTGTACTTCTGGTGCATTTAAACATGAAGTAGAAAGGGGTTTTTTTATGTATGATTTGACAGCTTTTAAAAGGGGATTGGAAGAGTTAGAAATTGAGTTGACAGAAAAGCAGTTTCAGCAGTTTATTCAGTATTATGAGTTGCTGGTGGAAAAGAATAAAGTGATGAATCTTACAGGAATTACTGAGTGGGAAGAAGTAGTGCAAAAACATTTTCTGGACAGTTTGTCATTGGTATATGCTGTTGATATTGAAGACGGAATGAAAATGCTAGATTTGGGAACGGGGGCAGGATTCCCGGGAATTCCACTGAAAATAGCTTTTCCACAGATTGACATTGTACTGCTAGATTCTCTGAATAAAAGAATTAAATTTTTACAGGAAGTAATCGATACTTTGAGATTGAAGAAAATAAAGGCATTTCATGGCAGAGCAGAGGAATTTGCACAGAAAAAAGAATATAGAGAAAAATTTGAGGTAGTTGTATCCAGAGCAGTAGCAAATCTATCAACGCTTTCGGAATATTGTATTCCGTTTTTGGAAATAGGAGGTGCATTTATTTCTTATAAGTCCGGAGAGATTCAGGAAGAGTTAGAGCAGGCAGATCGTGCAATTTTAGAATTGGGGGGGAGTCTTGCTTCAATCGAAACATTTAAATTGCCAGATTCTGATGTGAGCCGGTCTCTGGTAATGATTGAGAAAGAAGAGAGTACAAAGAAAAAATATCCTAGAGGTGGTGGAAAACCATCGAAGGATCCATTGAAATAAAATAAAAAACAAGAAAATGTGCATTTCAAAGAACGCAGCAGCAATCAACTGACTATGAGAAACTCGCTTTGCGAGCTTCTCAAGTTGTCATGGTAGTCGCTAAGGTCTCACGCCCTAAAGGACTAGCTTCGCGTCGAAGCGTGGACTTTGGTTCTTTTGATCTACTCTATGGTGCCTTCGGTTAAAAAGGTATTGCAAACATCAAAAAATGCTTCACTTGCATCAATCTGAGGCAGGTATTTACTGTTTGGAATAATTGCAACTTCTGTATTTGGATTAAGGCAAACACTGTAATCTGCCATATCTATGGTACTGTCCATTTCCTCGCCTAAAATAACGCAAATTGAATTGGTTATCGATGAATAAGAATTTTCGATGTTACAACCAAAATAGTGGCATTTTAAGCTGGAGAATAGGTATTTGCTGGAACTGCCGCCTAAATGAGCGGCTTCGTGGTAGCGTCTTAAATATTTGACATGATTTTTGGAATCGGAATTTAGGAAATCGGAACAAAACCGCTTTAGCAAGGCGGCTTTGGAGTGGTATAGATTGTAAATGGCGGTTCCAATGATCGGAGAATCAAGGAGCTTTTTTTGATACATATCCATTTCAGTTGGATAATGGCTAGCTTCCTCGAAATCAGCAGGATTGACAAAAAGCATTTTTCCAATGGTACCAGGGTGCATCTTTTCTGTCATAACTACAAGGGAAGAGGAAATACCAGTAGCAATAATATCTGGCACATCGCAGATGACATCTTTAATAAAGTCGTGGATTAACTGCGTATATAAGTAGCTTGTATAGGTAATGGCCGGTTTAGAAGAGAAGCCACAACCTAGCAGATCTAGCGCATAAACCGTATGGTTTTTGGAAAAATCTGAAATTACCTCATGCCATTCGTAAGATGAACTGGAACTGTCTAATTCATGAATCAATAAAAGTGGTGAGCCCGAACCGGATACTGTATAGTGAATGTTTCCGTGTTTGTGCTTATAGAGTTCACTTTCGGAGGAAAATAAATGTGATTTTCCTTG
This sequence comes from Lachnospiraceae bacterium, assembly GCA_045124315.1. Classification (GTDB taxonomy): domain Bacteria; phylum Bacillota; class Clostridia; order Lachnospirales; family Lachnospiraceae; genus CAG-411. Next base: position 3,472 of record JBGVLO010000018.1, on the reverse strand, counting down.
CGCAATTGAAAAAATAATCTTGTTAACGGCATATATACCAGAAAGTGTAAAGACACAACTACCTAAAATTTCTAATAGCGTTTTATTTTGTTTTTTCATGCTGGAATCCCCTCTCTTAAAATTTTATGATACCAGGGTCAAAAGGTCTGACCCCACATGAGCCTGCCCAAATGTTTGTAGAATTGCGGGAGCTGCCATCAGCGTAGCAATTCGTAGGTATCATTTTATATAGTTACAATTGGTAATAATATACAATATTATATATTCTATTATATACAAAATAATAATAATATACAAATTATTTTTTGTTTTACAAATCTTGGTATGTGGGATATAATTAATATAGAGTTTTTTGTCTTTTTACTATGAAACTTAGGGAGTACAAGCCCTGTTTTTGGGCGCAGTAATCCCTTAGTGGAATAGTATGTCTTTGAGCGCTTTTTGCGAAAAGACGTCACCCGATAGTAAACACGCAAAGTTTCATTTATGGTGGGGCAGCAAGCTGCATGAGTGTTTACTATGAAAGAAGACGTTTATAGAGAGAATATTAGATAGGATATGATCAGGAGGTTTGGGATTTGACGGAGCATGAAGAAATGGAAGTGTTTCTAAGAGAAATCCAGATGAATATTGAGAGTGATCAAAAAAAACTATTAGTAAAGAAAGATAATATGCGTAATGAGATTGAATCTCTGAAAAGGGAAAAATTGGTAATTGAAGAAAAGTTAAAAGATAATATTAGTTTTTTCAATCCTTCAAGCGCAAAAAATAGGGACAAACTGGAAAGTATTGATCGAGAGATTTTAGAAAAACAACAAAAATTAAAGGAATTATGCGATGAACTGGAAGTAGTTCATAAAAAAGTAAATATGGGCGGGAACGTGCTGGCTTTTATTAGGGAGAATAGCCGGGTTATGGAGGAAGAGGTTGTAAGAGATAATTTTACAACTACCGGAGTGTCTATATTAGAGGCACAGGAGATGGAGAGAAAGCGTATTGCTAGAGATCTGCACGATTCGACTGTGCAGAGCCTTACCAATATTGTTCATAAAACAGAATATTGTGGTAAGATGATTGATAAAGATCCATTACAGGTGAAATTTGAATTGATGGATATGATGGATCGGCTTCATGAGTCTATTGATGATATGCGAAGAATTATATATGATCTTCGCCCCATGTCTATTGATGATCTAGGTTTTATTCCGACAATTCAACGTTTTATCCAACAAAATAAGAAAGAGCATGAGAATATTGAGTTTAAGGTTCGTGTTACTTCTGAGAGTGATGAAGTAGATCTTCCTCCAGTTGTTACACTGACTTTGTTCCGTATTATTCAGGAGTCTTGTAATAATATATTTAAATATGCAGAGGCAAATAACGTGACAATATCTATACATTATGGAGAAGAAGAAATCGTGTTGGAAATTGTAGACGATGGTGTGGGATTTGATAAAGGTGATATAGGCAAAGATAAGAAGAGTTCTGGATTTGGATTATCAATCATGCAGGAGAGGGCACAATTATTATGTGGAGAATTTTCTATTCAAAGTGAAATTGGAAAAGGAACGTCTGTATTAGTTTCTGTTCCATATACAGTGTTAGAAGAAATTTCATTACAGAAAGCATATGATTTACGTTAAAGATGTAGATGGTAGGAACAATGGGTGTGGCAATATAGAAAAGTAGCATACCATAAGATAAGAAAGGGGACATGGAATTTTATGCAGGTAAGAGTTGTTATCGTAGACGATCATGTCATGGTTCGTGAGGGAATTAAACAGTTATTAGAGATGGATGGAGATATTATGGTAGTGGGGGAAGCCAGTGATGGAGAAGAAGGATTGCGAGTAATGGAACAGACTGATCCGGATGTTATGTTGCTGGATGTTAATATGCCTAAGATGAATGGATTGGAAGTGCTTCAAAAGATTAAGGAAAGTGGAATTAAGAGAAATGTCCTTATTCTTACCATTCACAATGAAGTGGAGTATTTATTAAGAGCTGTGGAAATTGGTGTAAGTGGATATGTATTGAAGGATTCAGAACTTGCTGTTCTACGAAAAGCAATCTTTACTGTTTATGAAGGCAATACTTATATTCAACCTTCTCTTGTTCCATTATTACAGCAGAACTTATCTTTAAACGATGAGAAAGTCAACGAAGAAGGACTGACAAAGAGAGAGATGCAAGTTTTGAAGTTAATTGCAGAAGGACTTTACAATAAAGAAATAGCAGATCGGTTAACCATAAGTGAGAAAACAGTAAAAAATCATGTTTCTAATATTTTTCGTAAAATTGAAGTTTCCGATCGTACACAGGCTGCTGTGTATGCAATAAAAAATGGTTTTGTTGAAATTTAATCAAAAAAAAGTAAATGTTTCACGTGAAACATTTACTTTTTTTGTGTTTTATATTTTTTTTGGGAAATGGTTGTGCTATAATGATACGTGGCGAAATTACTGGAAGCATAGGATGGTTTCATTTCGATTGCCAATGGCAGACGTAATAGAATAGGCCAATGCGTAAAGAAAAGAGGAATTGACATGGGAAGAAGTATTGCAATTGCTAATCAGAAAGGTGGAGTAGGAAAAACTACAACAGCAACGAATCTGGCTGCATGTTTAGCAGAAAAAGGGAAAAAAGTTTTGGCAATTGATGGAGATCCACAGGGGAATATGTCCAGTGGACTGGGAATTGATAAAACACAAGTGGAAAATACCATTTATGAATTATTACTTGATGAGTGTGATATTGAAGAGTGTATCCAAAAGAATGTATTAGAAAATTTGGATGTTATTCCATCAAATGTAAATCTGGCTGGAGCAGAAATAGAATTAATTGGTGTGGATAATAAAGAGTATATTCTTCGGGATTCTCTGGAGAGTATAAAGGATGATTATGATTTTATTATAATTGATTGTCCACCATCCTTAAATACATTGACAGTTAACGCAATGACAACCGCACATCGTATTCTTGTACCAATTCAGTGCGAATATTATGCACTTGAAGGGTTATCACAATTGATCCATACGATTAATCTAGTAAGAGAAAGATTGAATCCGGAATTAGACATAGAAGGTGTTGTATTTACAATGTATGATGCCAGAACAAATTTATCGCTGGAAGTTGTAGAAAATGTAAAGGCAAATTTGAAGCAAACAGTGTATAAATCTATTATTCCACGAAATGTTCGTTTGGCGGAGGCACCTAGTCATGGAGAGCCGATTATTGTATATGATACAAGATCTGCTGGGGCAGAGGCCTATAGAGATTTGGCGGAAGAAGTTATTGAGAATGCAGCATTAGACTTATAATGTATTGGAGTTTGGATGGCCATCAGAAGATGTTCTGAATAGATAATATGTAGTGACCTCACATTTGCACTAACGTGGATTTACCTGTAAGATGTAAATTGAAAACACAAACATCGGTAACAGGGATTACCGCATACAAAAGGAGGCCACTA
>JBGVLO010000017.1:0-2089 GCA_045124315.1 Lachnospiraceae bacterium | reverse complement strand
TCGGATGCGTCACTTCATTTCCATCCAAATCAACTGCTATCGCTGCACAATTCATTCCCAATGCAAAATTATCAAGGAAATCCTGAAGCACATCAATATCAATAATATCCTTAATCTCCAGTTTTTCCAGACAAACCTTCCCGTTTGAATACTCTACCATAGCTTTTCCCCCTTGTGTAAAATAAATACCTAGTTCTATTATAAATTATATGGCAACTATTGTCAAACTTTTCAATGAGAATGCAGCGGCAAAGAATAAATCCAAGTAAATGAACCTTTTATTACCCAATCGGCAAATGTTCATAACTAATAACATTTTCCTAAAATTTAGGCAACTTATCCACATCGTATATCCGCAAGTTGCTTTAGATATTCATTTTGTGGATATTTTGTTCATCTTCCTATTCCATTCTACCGCCACCTTTGTTATAATTATATTGCTATTCGAGATACACTGTTGTGTATCTCTGTGTATATGATACATCTTCATCCGTTACTGTTTGTCTTCGAAAACTTTCCAGTAGCCTTGAAGATGTATTTTTTATGCTCTGCTGTATTTCTTTCCGCAGCGGGTTCCATGCCAGATAAATCTGCATGATGATGTCTGCTATCTGGGTCAGCAGATAGTGGTTCTTCATTGCATTTGGATTCCTACTGTTCAGGTGTTCGATATCATAGATTCCATTTTTCTGGTTATTAAATCCCTCATTTTCAATCTTCCAACGACCACGCGCCGCCTCTATCATTTCTTTCAGATTCTTTTGGGTAAGTTCTATATCCGTCAGCCAGCTGAAAGTAATCTGCTGTTTCTTTCCATCTGTTTCCTTTTCATAGACATAACAGAATATATTTGCCGTCTGTTCTTTTCCTGCAGTTTCTTCCACATGGTTGATATACTCACCTTTTCCGTTTTCGCAGCAGATTCCTTTTACCTCAGTTGCGCCGCCACCCTGTTTGATCCACTCATAGCTTTCAAACAAAAGTTTCTGTCTGCCCGTTTTATGCGTAAATATATATCTCCAGTTTTTCGCTTGGCAAATCTTCATGATTGGTTCCACTGCATACAAATTATCCCCCTGGATGCAGATTGGAAGTCGTGGATAATCACTTACTATTCGTTTTAAGAGGCGTTTCGCTGCATTGATCTCACAGTCCTGCTTTGTAACGTTCTCTGTCTCATTCTCAATAAATTCTGTGTCAATACTGATGACTATTTTTTCTCCAAGTACTAACTTTGCCTCCAGAACCTTGTGATAATAGGTTTTCACTTTTGTTCCATCTTCCTTGGTAATGGTTTTGGTCAGACAATTATCACAGTGCTTTTCCCTAAAATAAAACAGTCCTGTTCCATCAAGAATAATTCTCCAGTATCTTCCCAGAAGACGTCCGCTTCCAAAACTCTTCATGCGAATCAGGCTCTTTATCATCCTTTTCCGAATGTCTGACAGGCATTCCGGCGACAATCTTTCCAAATAGTAATTCAGAGTGTCTTTGTGGGGCATTTCCTCCAGCTGACTGTCTCCAGAGAGAATCCGAAGGGTTGCAATACAATTTTCCTCGTTAAACTGTTCCTCCATCTCACACATGCTTTTTATACCACACATATTTTTCAGTAATCCCATATACACCAGATCTGTCTGCGTATACGTAACGTATGAACCATGTCTTGGATCCGTTATTTCATCAATCCACCTAGGAAGATCTTTGAAAAAGTGATTGACAATCATCATCAGATCAACAATTCCCCGATCACTCTTTTTCTTTTCACGCTTCACCTGTTTTCTTACCCATTCATTTCGTTTTTTCATCAGCATTCTCCAGTTCGTAAAATTTTTTCTTAATATTTTACACTAACTGGAGAATTTATGATATATTCGCATGAAATTAGTGCGAAAAGTTTTTATTCTTTACCGCTGCTTATTTAAAGTATACAGGAAGCTTTCTGCTATTTCTTGTCCAAAATTTATTTATAAATAGACAATTTGCCAGACAACGTCTGGCATTTTTGATATATTTAATGATACGTTTCTATGTTAGTATAGCATACTCTCCTGTTCTATGGTACTTCCTGTTTCTAAAATACATATCT
>JBGVLO010000016.1:0-30578 GCA_045124315.1 Lachnospiraceae bacterium | reverse complement strand
GGAATGTGATACCATTTGTCTTATTGTTGAACTTCTCAGGATAAATCTTATAGAAGTTATTCAATTCGCTTTCTTTTAAGATACGTGTATGGTCAGCTGCAACACCATTTACACTGTATGAGTAATGGATGTCCATATGAGCCATATGTACTCTGTTAATATCATCAATGATTGCAACAGATGGATCATCATATTCAGCCTTAACACGAGCATCTAAATCTCTGATAATTGGCAATAAATGTGGAACTACTTCTTCTAAGTAGTCGATTGGCCATTTTTCCAAAGCTTCTGCAAGAATTGTATGGGTTGTATATGCACATACCTTCTTTACAACTTCAATGGCTTCGTCTGTAGACAAACCTTCTGCAGTCATCAAACGAATTAATTCTGGAATAACCATACTTGGATGTGTATCGTTAATCTGAATACGTACATACTCTGGCAACTCACGAAGATCCTTCATTCCTCTTTCTTTCGCTTCATCAATTGCAAGCTGAGCACCATTGGAAACCATGAAATACTGCTGATAAATACGAAGAAGCTGACCTTCTCTTGTACTATCATCTGGATAAATGAACAATGTAAGGTTCTTAGCGATATCATGCTGGTCGAAGCTGATTCCATCACCCTCTACTATGTTCTCATCCACAGTATCAACATCAAATAAGTGCAACTTAATTGAGTTGCTATCATATCCACATACATCAATATCATATAATGTAGACTTTAACTCAAATCCCTTGAAAGGCACTACATAGGATCTCTCTGGTACCTTTGTTGACCAACAATTCTCTGTGATCCATGGGTTTGGAGTTTCTTTCTGTAAATTATTCTCAAATACCTGTTTGAACAATCCTAAGTGATAGTTCAATGTAACACCAGCACCGTTCATGCCAAGTGTAGCAATTGAGTCAATGAAACAAGCTGCAAGTCTTCCTAAACCACCATTACCAAGAGATGGCTCTAATTCGATTTCTTCAAGCTCTGCAAGACTCTTTCCATTCTCTGCAAGTTCCTTGTTAATTTCATCATAAATTCCTAAGTTGATTAAGTTATTTGATAATAACTTACCAATTAAGAACTCTGCTGAAATGTAGTAAATCTTCTTCTTTCCTTCATTGTAGCCCTTGTTCTGAATTGCATCTTTTGTATAGTTTAATAATGCAACATAAACTTCTTCATTTGTACACTCTGCAATCGATCTTCCGAATTGCTTCTTTACTGATTCTGCTAAATTTGACATCAATAATGTGCTCCTTTCTTATGTGCGCCTTTTATTTAAAGAGTACAGTTCTCATACTCTTCCTACCAAAATCGGCTTAATCCCTATCATTATACACTACAAATTCATATAATGCTAGTATTTCTTTTATTTTTTTGTTACTGTTTGTAGAAGTTCCTGTATATCTGACATTTTTTGAAATCACAGCCTCTAAACAGTTACATTTTTTATTACTATCTAGTTATACCCTATACTATGAATTATTTCAAGTACAGAAGCAACCTTTTCTTGTACAATCCTAGCTTTTCATTCTAGGCATTCCTATTTTTTCATGTCTTTTTTGGTCGATTCTAGTACAACACCCATTCTCTTCCATATTCATCCAAAAACAGAAGGGTACTTTCCCGATTCCCTACTAATTCCAGATACCATCCACACCAATATTTATTCTTTTTTCTACAGTGCCGCAAAAATTCTTTTTAAAGCATATTCTTTCCGAGTAGTCAACTCTTTTTCCATTTTCATAAGATTAAGATCTGAGTGTTCCAACTCTCTTGCATATTGATATGTAATTGCCACCCAGTCTTCTCTTTCCAGGGAATCTTTTTTCATACACCAGCCGGCACACAACATTTCATCAATGATATACGCACTTATGACCGCCATTTTTATTTTCGTATATATGCGTTCATCATATACTGCACCACAATAATAATGTAATAGGAAATAAACGACAATCTGCTCCTGATACATTTCATGTTCTGTCTTTTTACCTTCATCCCGTACCTGCTTTTCATAGAACGTTCTTTTTCTTTTGTACTCTAAAATTCCGTCATCATGCATCGTCTCTTTGCATTTTTCTACCCAGCGTTTCCATTCCGGTCGGCGTATTTCTAAATTCAGCAACATTTCAAAAACTGCACCAGACAGATCATATCTCTCCTGCATACTTTTTGTGGTATACTGTCTTCTCTTTTTCCTAAAAAAATCAATTGCAGCCGGGTTCTTATATTTCTCGATCAACTGATCCATTTCAAAAATTCGTCCATTTCGGATTCTTCTTTGCATATCATGACCAAACCCAATCAGAAGCCCCATTCTCACATCTATCGGAACATTTCTGTTCTGCAAATGCTCTAATAAAATTTCTCTGCTGTCCTGCAATTTGGTAAATAGCAGAAAATCAAAATCCTCATACTCTTCTTCTGCTTCTTCACGATAAAACGAAACTAATGTGGTTTTCTTTTCTCTTCCCAGCAACATATCCGCCACCACCGGACAAGAGATACAAAGATACTGTTCCTTTAATCCTTCATATTCTTCTGTATATCGGGGATAACTTTTACAAGTTTGACACAATTCCTCTTTTCCTATTTCTGTATAGATATCACACAACCCTTTTTCATTTAGGAAGCAACAGTCACCTTTATACTGTTTAAAAACACCTTCCTTCCAATCGATTTCATTACGCAACCGATTACCAAAGATCCCTTTCTGTCTTTTGTATCTTTCTTGACTCTCTTTATCAATGACAATCTGCCATCCCGAACAACAAGTATCCGGACAGGCTCCTCCAATACACGAAAACTCATCATAGTAATCCGGTCTTATGTACTCCATCCTTTCCACCTTCCTATCGTAAAAAGTCATTCCCCCTTTCGAGAGAATGACTCTTTATTGTTTTCCTGTGACCATTCTAATCTCTTTAAAAATCATCTATGGTCACCTTTATTATCTTATATTATGAAGCTTGGGTCAGACCTTTTGACCCTGGTATCATATTATTCCTGTACAAATGTATCATAAATTGCCTTAATTGCTGCCTCAAAGTCACAATTACTTACACCAATGATAATATTCAACTCACTGGATCCCTGATCGATCATCTTTACATTGACTTTTGCATGTGCAAGGGCAGAGAAGATACGTCCCGCAGTACCTCTTGTAGCCTTCATACCTCGACCTACAACTGCAATCAATGCAAGATCACTTTCCAGATCTACCACATCCGGTTTTACAGCACGGTCAATTCCGGCAAGAATCTGCTGTTCTTTTCCTTCAAATCCAGCCTGATCCACAAAAATTGTCATTGTATCAATTCCAGATGGCATATGCTCAAAAGATACCCCATTCTCTTCAAATACAGTAAGCACCTTACGACCAAATCCAATTTCTGCATTCATCATATCTTTTTCAATATTTACAGCTACAAATCCTTTTGTTCCAGCAATACCTGTAATTACATATTCTGGTGTGTGACATGTACTCTTTACAATCATAGTTCCTGCATCTTCCGGTGCATTTGTATTACGAATGTTAATTGGAATACCTGCCTGTCTTACTGGGAAAATAGCATCTTCGTGAAGCACGGAAGCACCCATATACGCCAACTCACGCAACTCTTTATATGTGATTGTTTTGATTACCTTTGGGTGTTTGATAATTCTAGGATCTGCTACTAGGAAACCGGAAACATCTGTCCAGTTTTCATATAAGTCAACTTGAGCTGCCTTAGCAACAATCGAACCAGTTACGTCAGATCCACCTCTTGAGAATGTACGAACGCTGCCATCTGGATTTGCGCCATAGAAACCTGGGATAACTGCACGATTTTCTTTGCTTAATCTTTCTCCCAATACTTTCTGTGTCTTATCTGCATCAAAATTTCCATTCTCATCGAAGAAAATAACCTCTGCTGAATCAATAAAATTATATCCTAAATATGCCGCCATGATAATTCCATTCAAATACTCACCACGAGATGCAGCATAATCGCTTCCTGCCTTTTCCTTGAAATTCTTTTCAATTGTACTGAATTCTTCATCCAAAGATAATTTCAATCCTAACCCTTTGATGATTTCTTCATATCTTGCTTTGATTGCTTTTAGTTCTTTCGAAAAATCCTTTCCAGCTTCTGCAACAGCATAACAACCATATAGCATATCCGTTACTTTTGTATCTTCTGAAAAACGTTTTCCTGGTGCAGAAGGTACTACATACTTTCTACTTTCATCCGCACGGATAATATCTCCAACTTTCTTAAACTGTTCCGCACTTGCCAATGAACTTCCACCAAACTTAACAACTTTCTTCATTTTAAAACACCCAGACCTTTCTACATTTATTTTTTAGCAGCAATTTTTTCCAAAATAACACTACCACTATTTCTTTTCTTTGCGTTCTATTTGTTCGTCACTCGCGTAAAAAAGTATGCGAGCAAAACACACTTACATATACTACACATGATTTGACAGCTTGTCAAGCCAAAACTTCAACATAATCGAAGTTCTTAATGTAGATATTTTTCTAGTACTTGTGGAAGCTCAGAAAAACAGTCCACTCGTGGTACATCTGCATCTACTGTTCCAAATCCATAGGCTGCATATATAAACTCAAATCCCGCTTCCATTGTTGCGTCATAATCTCCCTGTATGTCACCCACATATATGGCCCGTTCCAACTGATTTCTAGTTGCTAACAATTTTTCATTATATGCTTTTCCTTCTCCAGTATTTCCAAAACATTCAAAATCATCAAAATAAGCTCCTAATTTATGATATGTCAAAAACGCCTCAATGTATCCACTTTGACAGTTACTCACAATATACAATGGATATTTTTCATGTAAAACTGCCAAGGTCTCTTCCAAATGTGGGTATAAAATCGCACCATGTTCTTCTAAATATTTATTTTCTTCCTGTAAACACAGCTCGAAAATCTTCTTTCTCTCTTCCTCCGATTTCTCGGGCATTACATTTTTTGCAATATCGTCCATAGTCTTTCCCATAAGACTTTGTAACTTTTCCAGGCTAAGTTCTACATTATACTTCTTTAATACCCTGTTCCAAGAAATTAAAATCTGCTCTGTAGAATCCCACAATGTTCCATCCATATCAAATACAATTCCTGTTTTCATACTGTTCTCCATTTCTATCTTTCTAAGTTTGTCAAAAAATCCTTTTTCATAATTCACTCCTACGAATTGCTACGCAGCTTACAGCTTCCGGAATTCTATAAACTTTCGAACTTCACTAATTTACTGCGTAAATTGCTATCCTATGAAGCCACTTCAAACTGACTATTATACAATGCAGCATAATACCCATTTTTCTTCATTAACTCCTCATGACTTCCCTGTTCTACGATATTGCCATCTTTCATGAACAAAATCACATCTGCTTCTCTGATTGTAGATAATCTGTGAGCTACAATAAAGCTGGTTCTTCCCTGCATCATATTAGAAAATGCCTCCTGAATCTTCACCTCCGTACGAGTATCGATTGAGGAAGTAGCTTCATCCAGAATTAACATAGGCGGCAAAGCAAGCATAACCCTTGCAATACATAACAACTGCTTTTGCCCCTGGGAGAGACTTCCACCATTCTCTCCTATCTGGGTATCATATCCTTGTGGCAATCTCTTGATAAAAGAGTGTGCATGAGATGCCTTGGCGGCTGCAATCACCTGTTCTTTTGTGGCATCCGGCTTTCCCATAGTAATATTTTCGTAAATGGTTCCCGATTTTAACCAGGTTTCCTGCAATACCATGCCAAAATTCTTTCTCAGATCCTTTCTGGAAATACTTTGAATATCCATGCCATCTATAGAAATTTTCCCGGCATTCACATCATAAAATCGCATCAACAAATTAATCAAAGTAGTTTTTCCACATCCTGTTGGTCCCACAATCGCAATTCTCTGTCCTGCTTTTACATTTAGATTAAAGTTTTCCACTAATTTCTGATCCGGCTTATAAGAGAAATAAACCTGTTGTAATTCCACTTCCCCTTCTGCTTTTTCCAATACATTCACTGCTTCTGACTGCTTTTCGGATTCCTCTTTTATTAATTCAAACACCCTTCCTGCACATGCAAGGGCATTTTGAAGTTCTGTTATGACACCGGAAATTTCATTAAACGGCTTGGTATACTGGTTGGCATAGTTCAAAAAACAAGACAATTGTCCTACGGATACTCCTCCATAAATTGCAAACAACGCGCCACTCAAACCAACTCCGGCATACACAATACTGTTGATAAACCGGGTTGCCGGATTTGTCAATGAAGAAAAAAATGTAGCACTTAACGAACATTTTTCCAGTCGGTCATTGATATCTACAAAGCGATCCATTATGTTCTGCTCATGGTGATAGGCACGCACTACGGATTGATTCCCAACCATTTCTTCTACAAGCGTGGTCTGTTCTGCTCTTGTCTCTGATTGTTTCAAAAACAGATGATAGGTTTTCTTCGAAATAAAACCAGCCACAAATAAGGATACCGGCGTAAGAACCACTACCACACATGCAATCCAAACATTGATGGAAAACATGAAAAACAGTGTAGCGATTATGGTTACGATCCCGGTAAAAAACTGGGTAAATCCCATAAGCAGACCATCTGCAAACTGATCCACATCTGCAATTACGCGACTGACAATATCCCCATAAGAATGGCCATCGATATATTTCAACGGCAAATGCTGTAATTTTTCAAATGCTTCTTTTCGAATATCCCGCACAACCTGATAGGTAATCTTGTTGTTGATCAGATTCATGAACCATTGGCATAATGCAGTTACTCCAGCAAGTAAAACTACTTTTCCCAATATACTTACGATCTTAGAATCAACCGCTCCCGGATACACGATCTTATCAATTGCCTGTCCTACCAAAATTGGTATATACAAAGTCAAAATCACACTCACTAGTGCAAAAAACAACGAACAAATCAATAATACACTATATCTTTTTATATATTGTAACACTTGCAGAACAATATCTTTATTACTCTTTGTTTCCATGTTATGCCTCCTTCTTAAACTGGGAATTATAAATTTCCTGATACACTTGGCATTCTTTTAGCAAACTATCATGAGTTCCCTGTCCTACAATCTTTCCGTCATCAAATACCAGAATACGATCTGCATGCTGGATTGATGCCGTTCTTTGTGAAACAACAATTACAGATTGTTCCTGTTTTTTTTCTGCAAGTGCTTTCCTTAACTTCGCATCAGTTGCATAATCCAATGCAGAAGAACTATCATCAAGAATTAAAAGATCATATTCCTGTAATAACGCACGGGCAATTGTTAATCTTTGTTTTTGTCCGCCCGATAAGTTTTTCCCTCCTTGGGTAATTGAAAACTGCAATCCCTCTTTCTTTTGTTCTACAAATTCTTTTGCCTGCGCCAATTCTAACGCCCGCCATATTTCCTCTTCTGTTGCATCTTCTCTTCCCCATCTCATATTTTCTTCAATGGTACCTTGAAACAACACTGCTTTTTGCTGGCAAACAGACACTCTTTTTCGCAGTTCCTCATAAGAATAGGATTTTACGTTTTTTCCATCAAAAAAAACTGCCCCCTCTGAAACATCATAAAATCTGGGAATTAAATTTACAAAAGAGGATTTACCTGAGCCGGTTCCGCCAATCACTCCAATTGTTTCTCCTCTTTTTATTTTTACGTTAACGTTCTCTAGAGCAGGATCTGCATTTTCCGTATACTTTAGCATAACATTCTGAAGCTCTACTAAATATTCTGTTTTCCTTGCATCCTCACTTACCATTTCTTTTTCCTTCATAGTAGGCTGAATGTCAAACACTGCCTGTATTCGATTCCCAGATGCAATAGACTTTGTCATACTCACAATCAGGTTTGCCAGCTTGATCAATTCTACTAAAATCTGTGACATATAATTATAGAGTGCGATCACTGCGCCCTGGGTAAGCACACCGGTTGACACTTCTATTGCACCCTGCCAGATTAAAACAGCAATTGCAATATTGATCATTATATAAGTAAGCGGATTCATCATACCAGATAACATTCCTACTTTTTTCTGCCATCCGGTTAAGTCCTCATTTTTTTCATGAAATCTTCTTATTTCCTCTTCTTCTTTACAAAAAGCCCGAAGCACACGAACCCCAGATAAATTTTCTCTTGTAGCAAGTAATACTCCGTCTAATTTCTCCTGAACTATGCGATATTTTGGAATACACAATAACATAATTCCAAATATCACCACTGACAAAACTGGAATAGCCACAACAAAAACCATAGCAGCTTTCACATCAATAAAAAACGCCATCACCATGGCCCCAAATACAACAAAAGGTGAACGAAGCAACAAACGAAGCGTCATATTCACTCCTGTCTGCACCTGATTCATGTCACTTGTCATTCTAGTGATCAAAGTAGCCGAACCAATCTTGTCCAAATCCTTCAATGATAATTGTTGAATATGGGAAAACAAGCTTTTCTTAACATCTTTCGCAAAACCGGTTGCTGCCTTTGCTGCAAAATACTGTGCCGTTACTGAGGATGCCAAACCTAACAACCCCAGCAAAATCAGCATTCCAAACATTTTCCCAATGTAAACCTCATCACGATTTCCGATTCCCTTATCGATCAGCGACGCCATAATCATAGGAACCATCAATTCAAAGACAACTTCTAACAACTTAAATAACGGTCCTAAAACACTTTCCTTTTTATAGTTTTTCAAATATCTTATTAGTTTCTTCAAATATCACACCTGCTCTCTAACTTTACTATAAACTCTTTTTATATTTTTATGTACAAATTACCCCAAAACAAAAAGCGTAGTAGATTTCACCACGCCTTTCTATGTTTTTTGTAGACCGTTTCCCATCCAGTTCCTATTCCGTTCCTACAAATACTAAATCTCAATAGTAATATCACCTTTTTTCTTATACTGCATATAATCATAAAGCCTTGCTGCATTTAAAAGTTGAATAGGATCCAAATCTACATCATAAAAACAAAGATCCACTTCATTTTCAAACTTCTCAAATTCTTCGTTGCTCATAGAATTAGCATATTCCTTTAATTCTATAATGGTCATATTTTTAATTTCTTCCACACTCTTCATAATCTAACGCTCCATTTCTTTCTTATTATTTTTGTCCTTTGTGACATTTCATATTCATTATAGTATAATTTTTTTCATTTTACAATTCTTTCTCGATTAATTGGCATTCTCTCAAAGAACTGCTATAATGTTACTATTCACGACCGATATCATATAAAAGGAAAAGGGGAGAATACTATGGAATATATGTCGTTAAACGATTTGTGCACAGAACTGTCTATTTCTCCAGCTACTGGACGAAACTGGATAAAACTTGGCAAACTTTCGCCTGAATATACAGAACAAAACGCCCCTCTCTTTCCAAAATCATACGCGGAACAATTGAAACGAGAACTCCAATCAGCCAACAATACTAGATTAAAATCCAGAAGAAACAAAAAACACATCTCCGGAAATGAATTTTACCATTCTTATGTATCTGAGACTTGCAAAAATTTATTACCGGTTCAGACACTGATTCAGTTCTCGAAAAAAGAAAGCATTCTGCTTTTTCCAGATAATCTGCAATATCTGGTAGCAGATTGTGCACTTCATCTTTTTTCCTCACGCCTTAATTTACCTTACAAAGGACAAAATGAGTTGCTAAAAAAATATCTCTGTAATGAAATCACTCTTCCAGATTACAACCCATTGATCCTTGCACTGATTGAAAACAAAACTGCAGCATTGGATTTTTGTAACCGTTATTCTTCCCTTTTTCATTTTCAATATACCTATGAACCAAATGAAGATATTTTAGGTCTCCTATATTTATCCTGTAAGAATCTCGGCTCACGAAAAGCTACCGGTTCCTACTACACACCTTGCAGTATAGTGAAAAAATTGATTTCAAAACTTACGATAGAAAATACACACACAATACTTGACCCCTGTTGTGGAACTGGGAATTTTTTATTACAACTTCCTGAGCATATCGCTTTTGATCAAATTTATGGAAACGATTTGGATCCTGTAAGCGTAAACATTACCCGTATAAATATGGCATTAAAATATTCCCATGTGCCTGTCCAGAAAATTTGTGAGCATATTGCAAATTCCAACTATTTAACTGATTATTCCAAAAATGATTTTCATCACATTATCGGAAATCCCCCTTGGGGATACACCTTTTCTCCTGAAGAAAAGCAAAAGCTTCAAAAATATTTCAAAACCGCAAACAATAAAAATAATATAGAATCTTATGATGTGTTTATCGAACGCGCCCTACATGGACTTGTAAAGAATGGACAATTATCCTACATACTTCCGGAAGCAATCCTCAACGTGAAAGCACATACCACAATTCGCTCTATTCTATTAAAAACATGTTCCATTGAATACCTGGAATTTTTAGGAAATGTATTTGACGGGGTACAATGTCCTTGTATTCTCGTGAAACTTACACATACCAGATCTCCATTGTCAACGATTGGCATGCAGGTTAACGACGGCAAACATTCCTTTACCTTTCAAGCAGAAAGAGCCGTTACTCCAGCGCGATTTAGTTTTCTCACAACAGATACCGAGTATGAACTTATCGAGAAGATCAAAAAACATACCAATTGTAAATATCTTGCGAATAATGCAGATTTTGCCCTTGGGATTGTAACAGGAGATAATAACAAATATCTTTCCTCCAAAAAAACAGAGGAAAACGAAAGGATACTAAAAGGCATAAATATTTTCAAATATAAGTTGCAAGAATCCGACTCTTATATTTTGTATAAACCGGAACACTTTCAACAAACCGCACCAACAAATTTGTATCGTGCACCTGAGAAACTATTCTATCGTTTTATATGTAACCAATTGGTATTTTCCTATGATGATAAACAACGGCTTTCCCTAAACAGTTGTAATATTCTAATACCAAAAATTGATGGTCTGCATATAAAATATGTACTCGCCATTTTAAACTCAAAAGTTGCACAATTTTTATTTCAAAAAGAGTTTCATTCTGTAAAAGTATTACGTTCACACATTGAATCGATTCCGATTCCTTTTGCAGACAAAACCACTCAAGAACAAATTGTCGCTATTGTCAACCAGCTCATCCAAAACCAAAATGCAGATACTGTCTCTGTACTTTACGACCAACTAGACCACATGATTTTCAAATTGTACAAGCTCACAAAAAAGGAGCAGAAAATTATAGAAAATTCAATTAAAGATATCCATAAATTTCTACTCCCAAAAAACTAAAAGACCTTATATTTATTCATTCAGACAAATACACAGATTATTCTACAACAAAGTTAACTTATGACCAAAGCCAGCTGGGTAACAGTTCAGCCGTAGGCTGTCCTGTTACCCAGTTGGTGCTCTTTTCGAAGAAAATCCTTTACAAAACCAATGTATAATGCTACATTTAATAGGATGAGTTGACAGACTTGGATAGGATTCCGAAAAGTACCTATACCACACACACAATCGCAAAATCGCAACGATTTTACTCAACGCCTATATCCAAACGTATTCCAAACAGAATACAGATAGAATAGGACGCATTATGGAGGTGAAAAGTTGAAGATTGGTTTTATCGGAGCTGGTAAGGTTGGTTGTTCCCTTGGAAAATATTTTTCCACCAAAGGATACAAACTAACCGGATATTACAGTCAGACAACTGCTTCCGCCAAAGAAGCGGCACAATTTACGAACTCGACATTTTATTCTCAAACGAAAGATTTGATTACTGACAGCGATATTCTATTTCTTACGGTTACAGACAGTGCCATTTCATCAGTTTGGGATTCTATAAAAGGAGATAACCTACAAGGCAAGATTATCTGCCATTGCAGTGGTTCCCTCTCCTCACAAATCTTTTCGGACATCAATTCTTATGGTGCATATGGATATTCCATTCACCCACTTTATGCAATTCCAAGTAAGACAGAATCTTATAAAGACTTATGCAATGCTATGTTTACCCTTGAGGGACACCCAGCACATTTAGATAAACTAAAAGGATTTTTGGAGAGTTTTGGAAATACCGTGCAAATTATTTCTACCGATTCCAAAAGCACTTACCATGCTGCTGCTGTTTTTGCAAGTAACCACATGGTCGCCCTGGCAAGTGTAGCCATCAAACTTCTAGCAGATTGCGGATTTTCTCACGAAAATGCTCTTAAGGCAATTTCACCTTTAATGGAAGGAAATCTGGCAAACCTTCTGAAAGATGGCCCTACGAAAGCCCTTACCGGACCAGTAGAGAGAAATGACGTTTCTACTATAAAACGACATTTAGACTGCATTACAGAAGATTATACCGGATTATACGCCTTACTTACGGAAGAGCTTATTCGCATTGCAAAAGAGAAACATCCGGACACGGATTACTCAGAGTTAGAAGAACAGATCCATTTTCTGTCAGACAAAACCATCACGTAACAGCTCAGCCGGGGGCTGCCCTGTTACACCATCACAACATTTTTTAAGAAAGGACTTGTACATTATGAAAAACACTGTATTAACTTTACAGGAGCAAAAGAAAAATAATGATAAGATCACCATGTTAACTGCCTACGATTATTCCACTGCAAAACTAATGGATGAAGCAGGCATCAACACATTGCTGGTAGGCGACTCACTTGGTATGGTCATGCTGGGTTATGAAGATACACTATCTGTAACAATGGAAGATATGATCCACCATTCAGCAGCAGTTGCCAGAGGTGCAAA
This sequence comes from Lachnospiraceae bacterium, assembly GCA_045124315.1. Taxonomy (GTDB): domain Bacteria; phylum Bacillota; class Clostridia; order Lachnospirales; family Lachnospiraceae; genus CAG-411. Next base: position 17,805 of record JBGVLO010000016.1, on the reverse strand, counting down.
AAATGCCTTTGTTGTAACCGATATGCCTTTTATGTCTTACCAGACCTCTGTTTATGACGCTGTAGTAAATGCAGGACGCCTGATGAAAGAGGGACGCGCAAATGCAGTAAAACTAGAAGGAGGCATGTCAGTGTGTCCTCAGATTAAAGCAATCACAGACTGCGATATTCCCGTAGTTGCACATATTGGATTAACTCCTCAAAGTGTAAACGCTTTCGGCGGATTTAAGGTACAGGGAAAAGATGTGGAAAATGCAAAACGTCTTGTTGCAGAAGCAAAAGCGGTAGAAGCCGCCGGCGCATGTATGGTCGTATTGGAATGCGTACCAGCACTTCTTGCCACCTATATTACAGAGCAGTTGACCATACCAACCATCGGAATCGGGGCTGGCAATGGTTGTGATGGACAAGTGTTGGTATATCAGGATATGCTTGCCATGTACTCTGATATGGTTCCAAAATTTGCAAAACAATTCGGAAATGTTGGTGGTGCAATGAAAGAAGCTTTTGCAACCTACATTCAGGAAACTAAAGCGCAGACTTTCCCAGGACCAGAACATATTTTTAAAATAGATGAAACAGTATTGGAAGAAGTAAAAAAAGGAGAATAATAAAATGATTACGATTGCAACCACTATCAAAGAGGTAAGAGAAAAAGTAAAAGCATGGAAAAAAGAAGGGTTGAGTGTAGGTTTTGTTCCTACTATGGGATATTTGCATGAGGGACATCAAAGTCTGATCAAGCGTGCAGTAGAAGAAAACGACCGCGTTGTTGTTAGTATTTTTGTAAATCCAATGCAATTTGGACCTACAGAAGATTTAGATAGTTACCCAAGAGACTTGGAAAAAGATAGTGCTTTATGTGAAGCAACTGGTGCAAACTTAATCTTCCACCCGGAACCGGAAGAAATGTATACCGACGGGTTCTGCTCTTTCGTAGATATGACTGGACTTACAGAAGAACTTTGTGGTCTTAGTCGTCCCGTGCATTTCCGTGGTGTTTGTACGGTTGTATCCAAATTATTCCACATTGTTTCACCAGATCGTGCCTATTTTGGTCAAAAAGACGCACAACAACTGGCAATTATCAAACGAATGGTAATCGACCTGAATATGGATATTGAAATCATTGGATGTCCGATCATCCGTGAGGAAGATGGTCTGGCAAAGAGTTCTCGTAACACTTATCTTTCTGCCGAAGAAAGAAAAGCCGCATTAATTCTTAGCTCTACCATTAGACTAGGCGAAGAAATGGTAAAAAAAGGAGAGACTGATGCTGCTACTGTCTTAGATTCAATGAAAAAACAGATTGAAACCGAGCCTATGGCTAAAATAGATTATGTAAAAATCGTAGATGCGTTGACCATGCAACAGATTGAGACAATCGACCGTCCAATCCTGTGCGCAATGGCTGTATACATTGGAAAAACAAGACTGATCGATAACTTTATGACTGAATAAGAGAAAGGATGTACATCATGTTGATCAATATGCTAAAGGGAAAAATTCACCGTGCAACCGTAGTGCAGGCAGAATTAGATTATGTAGGAAGTATTACAGTCGATCCAGAATTATTGGAAGCTGCAGGAATTTTAGAATATGAATATGTGCAGATCGTAGACGTGAACAATGGCAACCGCTTTGAGACCTATACAATTGCCGGAGAAACAGGTTCCGGTATGATCTGCTTGAACGGTGCTGCTGCCCGCTGCGTTTCTGTCAATGACAAAATCATTATCATGAGTTATGTACAAATGACACCGGAGGAAGCAAAGACTCACAAACCAAATGTGGTGTTTGTAGATGATAACAATCAAATCATTCGAAAAACCACCTATGAAAAACATGGCAGACTAGAAGATATGTAACTTACTATAAAAATGTTGTTAAAGGGATATGCTTCATGCAAGCTAGCTTGCTAAGAGGCATTCATACCTGACATCTAACCGAAAAGCCGACATGCCTGCAAAGCAGGAGTGTCGGCTTTCATGTTTTTTTCTTATTCTGTTTCTACAATATTACTGATCCACATTCCCTTTTTTATCAATACATATCCCACTGCTACCTTAATTAAATCTGCAGCCTGTACGACTGCATACACTGCAAAAACAGACAGTGTTGTATACGTACACAAGGCCATAGCAATAGGCAATGTAATACACCAGGAATACACGCTGTCAAACAAAAATGTGACCATCGTTTTCCCCCCGGAACGAAGGGTAAAATACAAGGCATTTAAAAATCCCTGTACTGGGAAAAATAACGCGGTAATCACAATGAACCAGGTTCCATACTGTCTAACCTGTGCTGTCACATCATATAACCGTGGAAACCAAGTGGATATTCCAACTAAAATCAAGGTCAGAATAGCACTTACCCCACCGGTAAACCACATAAGCAAAAAGGCATCGCTTTTCGCTTTTTCATAATTGGATTCGCCCAGTGTTTGTCCCACCAGAATTCCCACAGCAGTACCAAGTGCCACAAATACCACATTTAACAAATTACACAGAGCATTAGAGATATTCAATCCTGCCACAATTTCAAGTCCTCTTATGGAATAACACTGTGTCATGGCAGCCAGTGCACCTGCCCATAAAAATTCATTTATAAAAATCGGAATCCCTTTTTGTATCATATGAACTGCAACTTTCTTTGGAATATACCATTTGCGGTAAATCCCTTGTAAAAAGGTATGATTCTTTTGCTGCAAATGTGCCCATATGACAATGATACACATTTCTACCACTCTTGCCAATACGGTAGCTACTGCCGCACCTTTCACCCCAAGTTTTGGAAATCCAAACATACCAAAAATCAACAAATAATTTCCAATCACATCCACCAATACAGATACAATTCCTGCCACCATAGGTTTGATACTCTCTCCCGTCTCCCGAAGAGAACTTGCATAAATCTGCGTAATGACAAATGGTAACAACCCAATTAGCATAATTTCCATATACTGCAATCCATATTGCATAGTGGCAGTCGCATCAATGGTCGCACTCTCTCCACGCAAATACAAACCAATCAGAGCTTGTCCCTTTCCAATGAAAATCCCCAGCCCTGCCAATAAACAGGCCAGACAAATCCAAACTTTCATACGGAATGTATATCGAACCCCCTCCATATTTCCTTGTCCATAATACTGCGCTCCATATATTCCCGGTCCTGATATTCCTCCAAAAACAGCCAGATTGAAGACAAAAATCAACTGTCCCACAATGGAAACCGCTGTCATTTCCTCCGTTCCAATCCTTCCTACCATTACATTATCAACCAAACTTACCATATTGGTGATTCCATTTTGTATCATCATAGGAACAGCCAAATAAAGTGCCCGTTTGTAAATCGCCAAATACTCCCCTTTTTTCTTGTTTGTCATATTTTCACATCCTATCTAAAGCTATAATTTTAACTACATATTAGTGTGTCTCATTTTCTCTTTTTCATCATACTCATAATTATACCATTCACAAAACACTTCTGTCATAAATATTTGCAAGTTCCTACGAAAAAAAGACCGTTCTGATAAAAACGGTCTTTTGACACTTTCTCAACACTAAAAAATATGTTCTCTTCTTTTCATACATGTTTTTCTATAACTCATCTTTTTCTTCTATGTCAGTTACCGGTGGCTCTAATCCCTCCAGTTCAATATTGTTCTTCTGTGCATAATCCCAAAGGGCGGCTCTTACTGCTTCTTCTGCAAGAAGCGAACAATGCACTTTTACTGGAGGAAGTCCACCTAAAGCCTCCTGCACGGCCTTATTTGTTAATTTCATGGCATCCTCAACAGTCTTGCCCTTAATCATTTCCGTCGCCATACTACTGGTAGCTACTGCGGCACCACAACCAAATGTCTTAAACTTACAATCCCTAATTACACTATTTTCATCAATATCTAAATAAATACGCATGATGTCACCACACTTGGCATTTCCAACTGTACCCACACCACTGGCATTCTCAATTTCTCCTACATTTCGTGGATTTGAAAAATGATCCATTACCTGTTCACTGTATTCTATAATCTGACTCATATGTTTGCTCCTTTTCTATTATCAAATTCTATTTATCTTTGCACAATATCTTATCATCTACGATTCCTGTTTTCCAAAAACATTTTAGTTTCAGCACTACAAACTTCGCCTTTTATTTCTTGTTCTTTAGAAAGTCCTCATACAATGGTGACATACTTCTTAATTTCTCTACAATCTTCTTGAGTTCCTCCACCACATAGTCGATTTCTTCTTTTGTGGTTTCATCCGACAATGTAAGTCGTAAAGAACCATGTGCAATTTCATGAGGCAGACCAATTGCCAGAAGAACATGGGATGGATCCAATGCTCCTGATGTACAAGCAGATCCACTAGACGCAGCAATATTTTTCTGATCTAACAGAATAAGTAAAGATTCTCCTTCAATAAAACGAAAGCTGAAATTCACATTGTTCGAAAGTCGTTTTGTTGGATGCCCATTTAGCCTCACATATGGGACTTCATTGTTAATTCGGCCAATAAGATAATCTCTCAATTCACTTTCATACTTGTGTCTTTTATCCAGGTTCTTCTTTGCTAATTCTGTAGCTTTTGCAAATCCGACAATTCCAGGAGCATTATGTGTACCTGCTCTTCTGCCCCTTTCCTGGGCACCTCCATGGATAAAGGACCCAATTTTCACAGTATTTCTTAAATATAGAATTCCAATACCCTTTGGGCCGTTGATCTTATGTCCGCTAGCGCTTAAAATATCAATATTCTGCTCATCAACATCAATGTGTTCGTGTCCATAAGCCTGTACCGCATCTGTGTGAAAAATAATTCCATGTTCATGGGCAATGGCACCAATTTCCTTAATCGGTTGAATGGTACCAATTTCGTTATTGGCATACATTACGGAAATTAAAATCGTATCCTCTCGGATCGCTGCTTTTAGTTCATCCAGCTTTACCACTCCATTTTCATCCACATTAACATATGTAATCTCGAATCCCAGCTTTTCAAGATATTCACACGTATGGAGAATTGCATGATGTTCTATTTTCGATGTAATAATATGCTTTCCCTTGTCTTTCTTTGCAAATGCCACTGCTTTTAATGCCCAGTTGTCCGATTCACTACCACCACCGGTAAAATAAATTTCTGCTGGTTTTGCATTTAGAAATTCTGCAATAGTCTCTCTAGATTCCTCAACTTTCTTTTTTGCCTCACCCGCAAATCGATACATACTGGACGGATTTCCATAGAACTCTCTAAAATATGGTTCCATAGCCTCGTAAACCTCATCTTTTACTTTTGTCGTTGCAGCATTATCTAAGTAAATTAGTTTCTTCATATCTCTATTTCCTCCATTCTTCTTCATTGATGGTTCCAATCATAAATGACACTTTCGGGTCTGATCCTATTTTATTGTTTCTGCGAACCCATTACTTATCTTTCCTATATTTATGATATGTTTTAAACTTCAACAAACCAACTATACAGATTCACTTCAAAACCTGTCAATTACACATCGCCTACTAATCCGATAGGTATTGTCTACATACATAATAACACAAATTCCACTTCTGTCAATTCCTTTTTTATGTTTTTTTCAAAATATAATGTAACTATCCAGAGTGCCTCTATAACTATAACGAAACAATCCGCTACTTATGTGCTAACATAACTAATTGTTTTATTATAGAGGATTCTGAATAGTTACAATTTAAAATAAAAAGGATGGCTACAATCCTATAACCAAATTGTAGCCATCCTTTTTTTCGATTCATGTTGACACTTTCGCATCTACATAGCATCTAATATTTTATTTTTTTTGTTTTCTTGACGGTTCCAGAACTACATTTTGCGTATACTGTCACCGTATAAACGCCCTTCTTAGCCAACTTAATCGTTGCCGTTGATTGTTTTTTATAACCTGTGGAATATTTCTTTCCTTTGCCTGAGACAACGTACTTATACTGTACAGAACCAGAAGCACCTGTTACTTGTGCTTTAATCTTAATCTTCTTTCTAGCTTTTGTTATCTTCAACTTTGAAATCTGGAACTTGGCATTGTCTTTTGAATTGCCATTCACAGTAAAGCTTATGCTATCTGATTTCTGAGTTCCAGTTTTTGTGTCTTTCACTACTACATAAACAGTATATTGTCCTGCTTTCGTCGGTTTCCATACATAAGTATCCGCATTACCAAATTCTTTCTGTAAATATGTAGATACACCTTCTGAAGTTTCCGTCACATAATACTGGTATTGATAAGAACCACTTCCTCCTGTTGCTTTTGCCTGTAAAGTAATGCTACTTCCTGCCATCTGTGGGGAAGTAATATCTGTTGTAAGTTTCACAGCAAGATTTCCGGAAGTATTACTTGGTGTAGCAGATACCACTGGTGTAGCAGTTGGCGCATTCGATGCACCAGGTGTTTTGGAAGCCGGTGCTTGTGTCTGACCTCCCGAATGAACAATATCATCAATCGGATTTGGTGTCACATTATTATTTCCGTTATTATTGCTTCCATTGTTATTGTTTCCGTTATTATTATTTCCATTGTTGTTACCATTATCATTGTTTGATCCAGATCCGCCCGGAGCTTGCGTTGGACGATTCGTAGATGGTGGTGCCACAGTTGTAACCGATGCTGTCACATTCGGTCCTGGAGTTCCTTGATTCTGATTGTTTCCTCCCGGTGTAGAACTTGGCACAGTAATATCTCCACCAGAATTCACTGGTCCACTGATGGTTGGGGTTACAGGTAGTATCACTCCGCCACCACCACTGGAATAGACATAAGTTACAGTACTGTTTTCTTCAAATATACCCTTCGCATTGTCAGGAGTAGTCTTTAACGTATATCCTTCAATTGCTGCAGGATAAGTAGTATAGTTTTTACCAATTGCTCCAACTCGATAAATACTCTTTAACACATTTCCTGCTTCATCTTCGTAATTGATGGTCACTGTTCCCTTAGGTCCTACAGGCAACGGTTTCAAAGTACCAGTCGTTTTGTCATATTCAACAGCAGCCTTGGCTACCAATCCCTTTGCTTTATCAGGTGTACTTCTCCATGTTCCACCAGAATTTGCTGATGCACCTAATGATAAGATAAAACATGCTTCGTCCTCGTATTCAGGCAATGTGTAAGACCAATACTCTGCTTCATCATCCTCTGTCATTACCGGACCAGGCCATGCTGATGACAATGTTTTCTCTGCAGCATCATTGGTGTAAATAAATACATTAGGTGCAGTAGGGAAATCGGATTTTTTCACTTTAATACAAAGCTCTCCTCCACTTACTTCAGGCTCTGCGCTTCTCTTATAGGTTACTGTCTTTGTCAATGTTGATCCATCGTCTTCTGAAACACCGGTAACTGTAATAGTAGTTTCCTCTTCGTACGCAGTGTCACCACCTATCACGATTTGATCTCCTGTATTAAATGGAACGGTTGTGCCACCATTAATGGAATATTTTGTATCTTTCGCCTTGTTCGCCTTCAATGTTACCTGGAAAGTCTCTGCTGAGTATGTCTCTGATTTCTGATTGCTCTTAATTCCTACACTGGCTTTTACAATTCCAGATCCTTCTAATAAAATAACTCCGTTTGCATCACAAGTTGCAGATACGGAACCTCCGGATACTTCATATTTCTCTCCTGAGTAGAAATCTGTAACAGTCTCTCCGTCTTCAAATACATCTCCAACAGGAACTTTATATGTACCAGCTGTTCCAGGAAGACAACATACCACCTTATCCTCATCATCTTCCTCCAGGTGGTAGGTTCTACTAAAGGTATATGCCTCACCCTCTAATTTCTCATGCTGTCCCGCTCCTACGGATAAATGCTTGTTACGGAACTGTCCAACCTTCTGCCAGTGTGCAAGACAATCTTTGTCATAGCTTGTCCAATCCATGTCCGTACGGAATCTCTGGTCAAGATAATCATTACCCGTAAAGAAATCTGTCCATCCTAAACCACGATTGACCTCATTACCATAATAAATCTGCGCACCGCCTGGTGATAGAAGAAGACAAGTACCATTATCTTTCATCTTGTCCGTAGTGATACCCCAAGTTACCTTTGCACTCTCATTATCATCATGGGAGTTGATATAACTTAAGGTGTTCCACTCTGAATCATCATTAATTGCAGCATAGGATTTATACGTTTCCTCCATTCCAGAAGGTGTACCGTTCTTAGGGAAACCAAAATTGATCATTGAATCAAATCCACCAGATGTATGGTATGGACTTTTACTCATTCCGTGTCCCCAACACTCACCTGTCATCCAGAAATCCTCATCCCATTGTGCCCCCGCCTTATCCGGGTTGTTCTGTCTCCATTCCTCCAATGCAGATAACGCCTCTGTCTTTAAATCTTTCCACGCGTCTAACTCTACGTGTTTTGCGGTATCACAACGGAAACCATCCACACCATACTCACGAACCCAGTCAGTCAACCATTTAATGATATAGTATCTTGCCTGTTTCTTATTACCTGTACGGCTAAAATAGGCATCTAATTCCCCTTGTTCCTTTTCTAATCTACCTTCTTTTGTCCATTTATTCACAAGCATTGGTGGTGTATCGCCTTCCGGAGCTGAACTTGAAGTTCGAACATCAGGCAATCCACAGAGACTCATCTCAGTGTCGCCGCCTCCCGCTGCTGTATATCCAGGGTAATCTGCCTTTACAAATGCAGGTCCCCACCAGTTAGCCCATGCGGATGAGTCCTTGTCCCAATAATTCGTACTTTCTGGATCTCCACCCATTAAGTAAGTAGCATTTCCATAATAGTAGCTTTTCCAGTCACCTTTTAAGGCACCATCAAAATCATAATCCACTGCATCCTGCATAGTGGTATAGCCTACATGGTTCATAACCACGTCCATAACCACACGAATGCCATGTTCATGACAGGTATCTACAAACTTCTCAAAATCAGCCTCTGTACCCATATTGGCATCAATGTTTGTGTAGTCCAATGTCCAGTATCCATGATAAGAATAATATGGAAATCCACCATGTTCCGAATCCGGATATGTATTTACGTTGTTACTCCTTTTATTACCGGAAGTATACCCATGAATCTGCTCATATGGTGCGGTAATCCAGATTGCATTGACTCCTAAATCATTAAAATAACCTTCTTCGACCTTCTCGGTCATACCTTTCAAATCTCCACCATGAAAGGTTCCAGGATTTGTATAAGTATCAAGACCTTCTACCGGTGTCTTTCCATCTGCCTGCATACCTCTTCCATAGGAATGGTCATTGCTGGTGTCTCCATTTTTGAAGCGGTCCGTCAATACAAAATATACAGTTGCATTATCCCAACTGAACGCTTGGTTTTCCAACGAGGAAGTATCCTCTGCAGCAACAAGATTGCCTGCTGCATCTACTTCAACCTTCACTGTATTCTCTGTATCGATTTGTCCTACTTCCTGTATGCCGGCATCCGCTGTAGCTGCCTTCACCCAAGTCATAGTTGGACATGCCGTCACACACATCACTGCGGACAAAGAAATTGCCATCAGTGACTTTAAACGTTTGCGAAACATAAATCATCCTCCTTATTATTGATGTGCCAGAACTATATTTTTTTGATACATAATCAGAAACTCCAGGATCTGACTATGAGGTTCTTATGGCCTCATTTCTCTTTTTGTGAACTTAAAGTGTAAAAAAAATGTGTATTCACCAAAAGCCACAACCTCATATCTTTATTATAACATATATTATTGTAATTTCAACCAATTCCTTCTATTCTTTTCGCGTCATAATTGCACATTTTATACAACAAAAACACAAATACCAATTTTATCCTTGGTTTTATTCACATATCACAATCTTATCCAAAATATACACAAAAAGCAAATTAATTTCCTATTTTTCTTCTTCCAATCAGTTAAACAATATACACGGCATCCAAATCTGCACCAGTTAACAGCCACATAGCTCGAAACAGGCGTTGTATCTGCCAACAGCCAAGTCCATACAGTGGATACTGTTGCAACAGACGATATTTTTCCAATATGCTTCTGGCATCTTCAAACCAGACCTCGTGAGTAATATTTCCCTGAACATAATGAAAAAATGGTGTTTTTGCAACCTCGTCAAAATATATGGTCGCTTGATTCTCCAACGCAATTTCCACTGCCTCTATATTTCCAATGGTTTTTGCTTTCGTTTCCCCCCTTACAAAGGGCAACTCCCAGTCATACCCATAATTTGGAATACCCATTGTAATTTTGTCCTTGGGCATTCTGGTGACTGCATAATCCAATACCTGTTTTACTTTTTGGATTGGTGCAACTGCCATAGGTGGTCCGTAGGTATATCCCCACTCATAGGTCATGACAAAAACCCGATCTGCCACCTGTCCCAATGCCTGATAATCTTTTCCCTCATACAGCAGGCCTTCCTGTTCGTCTGATATCTTAGGGGCAAGATCTACCGTTACCTCTCCTCCATTTTCTCTTACCATCTGTGTAACTTCCTGTACAAACTGGGTAAAACGGTCCCTGTCTTCTGCAAGAATATACTCAAAATCCACATTGACTCCTCCATATCCCTGCTCCTGTATTTCTCTCTCCATTTGGGAAATCAAACGATTTTTTGCTGTTTCGTTCACCAGCATTTGATGGATCAATTGATTACTAAAGTTTCCATCTGGTCCAAAAGGTGTTAAGGTCAAAATCGGGGCCGTATCATATGCTTTTGCTATAGTCAGCAACCAATCTACCGGCAACTCGGGCTCAATCAACTCTCCTTCTGGGGAAAACCCGTAAGAAAAAACAGATAACTCTGATAAATACGGGATTGTCTCCTCTAACACAGCATCTGTGATGAATGGATATGCAAATCCATTTGCGAAAATATTTCGATATTCCATCACATGTTCTGTTCGTATTAAAATTGCCTGACCAATTACCAGTCGGTCCGGATCCTTAATCTGATTATCCATACGCAGCAATTCCACTGTCACTCCATATCTTCTAGCAATTTCCCCTAAAGTATCACCTGCTTTTACTACATAAATTATCATATTCATCCATCTATTTTTTTAGTAATCTATGTAAATCATCCCAGTATTAGAACTTCTATAAATAGCTGTTTCATGCGCCTGTATAGGACAAAATTTTTATATCCGCTCTTTCTTCCATGTTTCCTATAGAGTAAAAAATCACACCCAAAAAGGTCATACACGATTTTTGGATGTGAGATATTAATTCAAAACTCAATTTTCATAAAAACTATTTACATGATACCATAACGCCACCGTAATTCTCAAACATACCTTCGGTGACCATAACGCCTCCCTGATACAAGTGGGATATTAACTCTACATCTTCCAATGCACATAAATTTGCAAAAGTAAATCTCCAATCAGAAGTCAATCCAATATAATCTGCATCCGTATAAAGATATACAACTCCCGGTTCTTCTGCCTTTGTATACAAAATAATGCTATGGGTATATGTGAGATATCCCTGTGCATCCTCATCTGAAGGTGCTTCATTTGTAAACACGATCTGCTTTACAGTATCATCTTCCTGCTGTACGATTTCTGTGTCCAAATAACAGTCATGATAGATTTCCTTGGTTCCCGGTTCCTGTTGTACCACACTACGAATCGCTACATTTAGACGTTTTCCACTCATACGAGATGCAGCTATCGTACCATAAAAATCTTCTGCTGTATACTTCATGTATAAAGAGTCCAACTCTCCTCTTTTTGCAAGATAATTCATAACTTCTGTATTTGGGAATACCAACTCATTTGTAGCTGTTGCGAAGAAGATACATGTCAGGCTAGTCTCATCCTCTACTACAAAACCATCCCCCAATTCCATTCGGTCTGCATAAGTAAACATGAACATACGATCCATCTTTTCAATGTTCTTCGTATCAAACCGATCACCAAAAATTAGACTGGAACTATCCTCATCACCACATCCAAAGAACATCTGGGATGTATTCTTACAATTTCTAAAATCTAACTTTTTCACAAATCCATAATCTGTCAGTCCCAAATTTGCAAACATACCAGATGCATCCTCCGGCAACACCAAATAATCTGCATTCTGTGCATAAATATAAACAACACCGTCTTCTGCACTTTCTGCTAATCCACGGGCAGCAATCATTGAGCCATCCTCATTCAATTCCACCGAAACATTCATGTCTCCTGGTGTAACTGGAAATGAAGAGAAACGAATCGAATGGATATTCCTTTTTGCCTCCATTTCATTTTGAGCTGCAACTTCATCATCCATCAGGTCTGCATAAGTATAATGCTTTGCTTCATCTGTATCTCCCAATAGTGACATTGCCTTGTCAAATGTGGCACCGTCAATTTCCATTGCTACCTCTGTATCTTCTACTTCCGGTGTGCTGGTTGGTTTTACAGTCTCTGTAACTACAGGTGTTGTCACAATGGCAGGTGTTGATACAACAACCGGTGCCGTTGTAGTTGGAACTTCCGTTACTATAGGTTCCTGGGTTTCCGGCAACATAGTTGGTACATCCGTCACCACCGGTGTTGCCGTCGGTTCTACTGTATTCTCCGGCAATTCTGTAGCTGGAGTTTCCGTTACAGGCACATCTGTAACCAGAATCATGGTTGGTGAAACGGTTGGCTTTACTGTAGGCTTTGCTGTAGGTTTTATTGTTGGCTTTGCTGTTTCAACTACAACAGGCTCTGTCGTCTGTGGTGCTGCTGTTTGCTCAATGATCGGAGCCTCCGTCTCATCTGGTTCCTCAATAACAGAAGGAGTACTAGTTGCTATCGCATTCTGATTTTCCAACTTTTTGACTTTATTTCCCTTGATACCATAACTTACTTCATCATTAATTCCTTTGATGGTGTAATTATTCTTTTTATTGTTATCCCATTTTCCTGATCCATTTGTAAAGCACAGGATGATTTTTTCTTCATTTTTCAATGAAATGGTATATCTCCATGTATATCCTTCTTGGGAACTGCTTTTTTTCATTTTCTTGGCCGTCCACTTTTTTCCGCCAACTTTATACTTTACATATGCAGTTGACCAAGTATTGTGCTTGTAGTACACAGTAATCTTGTTGTTATTTTCCTTTGTAATTGCAGTATTTGTTGCTGCATATACCGGAATCTGATTCAGTGCTCCTACAGACATGGAAACACTGAGCGCCAAAGCAAGTGCTTTCTTACTTTTCTTCATTTTCTTTTTCCCCTTTCTCTTATAAAACAGACAAATAACCACCAAACCTTCATCTGGAATTATACAAAAAATCCCCTTCACCTGTTCCTATTCGTTTTGCTACTTGTATAGTTTATATAGTTTTTATGTACTTTTTGTGTACCTTCACCACATATCAGGAGATCAAATGGTATTTTGACATTTTAACCTTGGTATCCTATTACCAAATACGAAAAAAGAAACTAGAAATAAAAAACAAAACAAGCGAGCAAGCACACTCCACGACACTATATCGCAACCATGTACTTGCCCGCTCTCTCATCACTATTCCGTCAAGGTTCGCATCTTTTCACGAACATTAGCAGATATACCATTGACGGTCTCGGTCACCGCATGGATTTCTTCCGCTCTTGCAACCAAGTCTTCCGCTTCTCCATTGAGATTCTCCAGCAATCCTAATAAGTTCTCTGATTTAGCCTGTATCTCATCCAGGGCAGCTTTCATATTCTGTTTGTTTACAAGACTTTCAAGTGCCGCCTCATGACTTTGATCCGACAAAGCTTTAATCTCACCGGAAACCACCTCAAAACCCTTGCCAGCTTCTCCTGCTTTCGTTGCTTCAATGCTGGCATTTAGAGAAAGTAAATTGGTTTGCCGTGCAATGTTTTCAATGGTTTTATTGCTCTTCTCTAATCCATCTAATAATTCTCCTATGTTTGTAAATGAGTCATTTAAATCCCTGCAAAATTCTTCAATCTGTATCACCGCATTCTGAATCTCCATAGTGGATTCTTCTGTTTGTGAATTACCGATAGCTGCCTGATTGATTGCTTCGTCCAAAGTTGAAAAATCCTCTTCCACAAAGTTTGCAATCTCTATATTCTTCTGAGTCATAGCCTCAGTCAGTGTCTGTATCTTTTTCTTTTCATAATGTACGCAGCTCTGAGGCACATTACACTTGTTATATATAGCGATTGCCATGTTTTTACAGGTATCATACCCACAGGCACTACAGTTAATGGATTGTTCTTCCATAGTCACCTTATCCATCTGAAGGAACACTTCAGCAATCTCCTTCTCACTTGGCATATGTATCGTACAATTTCTAGACTTATCTGTATAATGGCGAACAAAGTCTTGCAAATTAAGATGCGAAAACTGCTTATCCAAATGCTTTCGACGTTTTTCATAGGACATTCTACTGTCTGGTTTTCGCCCTTTCCCCTTGCGTATTTTTGCACGAATCTTGTTCAGTTCATACAACGCATCCTCACTCTTGGCCTTCCTCGGTTCTACCGCCGTACCATAGAGACATCCCTGGGCACAGTTCAATGCATCTACCATAAATGGCAGCTCTTGCCCTGACTTTACGCGACTGCTATAATCTTTCAAAAAATCGTACACATGACGCTCTCCTTCAATCTGTCGAATAAACATCTCCTCCCCACAGTACCAGTATACATTTTCCTTCAATCCTCCTGGCATCGGATAAATGGCACCGTTTCCATACTCAATCTCATCCTGCACAGACGCACCATAAATGTTGTGCTTACGAATATATTCCATCAAATGGTCAAAGGTCACATTGTACGAAATATAACCATATGTATTCGGATCGGCAATTTCTTTCTTTTTGGCGATACACGGACTGATAAATGCCAATTTATCTGGTAACTTCTCATATTTTTTTAAATAAATGGCAGTACACATCATAGGACTGTGAACGGGCACAAGCTTTTCAATTAAGTCAGGCACATATTTTTCCACATAGTCCACAACTGCCGGGCAAGGTTGGGAAATTCCCCCTAAAAATCCATTCTCAGTAATATAATGAATGTATGCCCAAGTGGTAATATCTGCACCATAACTTACACTTACAATACGATTTACGCCCAAATTCTTTAGCCCACCAAGTACCGTTCCATACTCGTCCGGATAATTTGCCAGAAATGCCGGTGCAACCAAAAGGGAAATCTTCTCCCCCTTTTCCAAATCCGCAAAAAAGCGCTCCGTATCATCCTCATAGCTCCTTGCCTGATGTTCACAAACATCAAAACAGGAACCACAGGAGATACATTGTTCACTGTTCACTTCAATTCTTGCATTATTCTCCTCACTTGCAACCATATTTGCATTCAATACCGGGCATACAGAAATGCATCGCTTACACCCTACACAACGGTCATTTGTATAAATCAATCTTGTAGAAACCATAATTTTCCCCCTCAACTTCTCTCGCAAAGTTTGTACCATGTTACTAGTGCGAGCACCATCCCCATTTCGCACAAAGTCTCTACTATAATGATATCATTTTTCCCAAATCATAACAATAGCCAAATACTTTTCATTAGCCTAAATTATTCACCGCTATGCGATGAATGTGTCCGAAAGCCACTCTTCTGTAGAAAAAGAGCTGCAAGAATATTTTCACATTCCTGCAACTCTTTTAATTATCTCAACTCTATTACCGGTTGCCATTCGAAATAATAAACATTTTTCTTTCATCGTTCAGGATTTTAAAACACGATACTAGTTCTTCCCCAACAAAAAATATTTCAAAGACATGATTGATTACAAGGAACCAATTCTTTTTTTCTGAAAATATACAGACTTCGTCCAAATCCCAATAATTCTCAATTAACATTTCTAGAATTACTTTCGAATTTGCCACTAGTAACAGTTCTTCTTTTTTCATTACCATTCACCTCTTAATCCAACCACGTAATATGAATTCTAAATTTATATACCTTGCTATATAAATTGATATGGACAATATCTTCTATAGAGTCTCCAATTGGATGTTTATCAAAATGCCGTCCTTCAGCACTTCTATGACCTTCTGTTTCTTCGTTAAATCCAGAGAATTTTTTTCAATAAAATATAATGCATCATCTAATTTCGTAAATTCAATATCCTTACCTTCTAACGCCTCTGCCTTCTTCTTATTCATTTCTTGTGGTGTGCATACATTATGCACCAACACTCCATTCCCCACATAATAGGTATGAAGTCCTTCGATTTCTAGATTGTATACCTTGATCGCCTTTTCTAATTTTTCAATCTGAATGCTCTCTACATATACACTCTTTCCATTCTCCATAAGTAGCTTATCGCCACTTACAAGGTTAGATGCTGCTGTCCATGTGCCTGATGCTTCCTTTTCACGCTGCACATAGAATGGGTGGAACATGGTCGTCTCAATCTGCTCTCCGTCAGATAATACTACCTTCACAAGAATATCGGTCTCTGTTACTGGTGCGGCAAGTACCTCTTTTAACTCTTTCTCGCCTGTTTCCGTATGTAAGCCCAAATCTTATCTCCGACTTGAATTTCATCAATTCTTTGGCTTCCATCTTTTGTACTTACCAACGTATCTCCTATGAAGCATTGACACTTCAGTGTAAAGAAGGATACCGCTAACCTTACTGACTCAACTATAATTCTCTCAGGATTACCGGATTTTACCGCATCTATAAACAATCCTGTATCTTGTGCTACTCCAAGCAGCTTAATTACTGTTGCTGCTGCCTCTCCAAGTGCTGCTGTAAGCACGCAGTTTAATAACGCCTGAGTAATCATTCCCTTCGCCAAAGCAACTGCCAAGCCTAAGATATTTGCTTCTCCT
Organism: Lachnospiraceae bacterium; assembly: GCA_045124315.1. Classification (GTDB taxonomy): domain Bacteria; phylum Bacillota; class Clostridia; order Lachnospirales; family Lachnospiraceae; genus CAG-411. Next base: position 995 of record JBGVLO010000016.1, on the reverse strand, counting down.
GCCATAATAAACTGTGCTTGCTGTGCTACATCATACATAGTCACTGCCATGTTTGCCCAACTCATAATCTTCTTGATGTTAATATACGTTCTGACAGTTACGTCTCTATACATCTGTTTGTGTTCTGATTTTCTTTCTCCGTTGTAGCTATACCAGTAATTTCAGTTCTAATCAACTTTTACTTCATCATAATTTGTAGAAAACATCCTTTACAAGCTTTTTGAAAATCCCACAATTCTATATCTTGTTGCAGACGGATATTTAAACAATATCATCTCTCCAAATTCCAACAATGCCATTATATTAAAAATATTCATTTTATCCACACTAATACTGCTTGATATATGAGATTTATTTTCTTTAAAAATGATACCTTCGATATAGCCACACAATACTGACTCCGACACAATATTGTCTAATATGTATATATTCTGTTCCCCAATATTTTTATATACAACATTTTCTTTTTCTTCAATATGTTTAACAATGCTTCTGCAATTCTTTGGATTTGATATTCGTATATAATAATATACATAATTGTATTTTCTTGTATAATGCCCAGTCATCTTCTCAAACAATTGCTCCACCATTAGATCTTTTTCGTCAGCATCATCTTCCCCCAGTATATTTTCAACATCAGCAACAAATCCTTCCATTTTAAATCCATTTTTTTTAATTTTCTCTAGATACTCAAATTCAAAATGCGGATTCACCTTTCCTCTACTAAATATATTTCGATTATTCAAGACAAAATTCAGCCCTGTTCTATCATAAAAGTCGATATCACATATTTCATCTTGATTAAATCTAGTTATTCTTATATCATACACGTTTACTAGCCTCCTTTGAATCAATTAGCAACTTGCTATTCCTGGTAATCTTTGCACAACTATATACCCTCATTTACCAATATTTTGTATTACTCAAAGCAATTTTTCACTTATTATCACTTTTCTCAAACGGGGGTGGGGGGGGGGGGGGGGGGGGGGGGGGGG
>JBGVLO010000015.1:0-7029 GCA_045124315.1 Lachnospiraceae bacterium | reverse complement strand
ACAACATCATATCTAGTTACATCCCTGATTCCCTTCCAAGTCCTTACACAAGAGTTCAGGAACTTCTTGCATCAAGTAAATTTGGAGTTAAAAGTAATTTTGATATATTCCTTTTCCTTGACACAATCACTTGTACTTTTTCATTTTTGTGTGAGATTAATGATAACTCATATTATCTACAGTTTCATTGTCATTTCAACCCATTTTACATGAAACGACATTTTTCGACCTTTTATGGTCACTTTCCCTTTCGATATCTAAAAAATTCACGTTAATTTGTTACACTTCCTCTTCTCTGTTTTCCAGTTCTTTACGCAGACATTCTGGAACTTCTACTTCGCCCCAAAGCCAAACACTCCCACTTTTAGCAACAATATTTATTGCTAAATCTTCTAGTGTATTATTCAATACCTTTTTCAATTTGTTCTCCATGTTTCATCCTCCATTAATATAATTCTCTAATTCCTGCTATATCGTCTGATAATGGTTTTGCCTTCCCATTAAACCCAAGCCTTCGCATGACTGAAACACCATTTTTCTCTTCTTGACAATGAGCTAATCCCAATGCATGTCCAACCTCATGAACAACAGTTTCTCTCTTTATTGCTTCACTTAATATGGTACTCAGTGCAAAATTTATTTTTTGCATTTGCTCATTACTTTTTTCCAAATCTTTTTGTAAAACTATCAAGCATTTGCTCACTACACGTTGGAACAATTTATCACAAGATACAAAAATCGACATTTTTTTCACCTCTTGCTTTTTATATATTCCTCACACAACTATTTTTCAATTATTTCTTATTATTTTGCACCGAGTTGCACGTCTACGACACCGAAATGCATTTTTATAATATGAGGCTTTCTTGCACGCCCTCGGTGCACTAACATACCTTCTTCTTTTAAGACCTTGTAAAATGTACTTTCACTTCCGAGATATTCCCCTCGATCTGCCAATATCGGCACAATCTCACACGGACTTTTCGAAGAAAACTCTTCTGAATTCATCACTTCCAATATCTTTTTTCTTTCTTCCCGACTCAACTTATTTGCTGGTTCAGGCCACTCACATATCGTGCGCTTATCTATATATCCGCTGTCTGTTTTCTTCCAGCGATTATAAGTTCTTTTACTGATTCCCAGCTCTTTACACGCCTTGTACAACGCTGCTCCGGAATCTACTGCTTCTTTGATCAACTCCACTGCTTCCTCGCGATCTGAGGGACTAATCATTCTTCCTCTCTGCCCATTGAATCGCTTCCTGAATAGAATTTTTGAACAACTCGTAATATTTTTATTCATTTCAATCACCAGTTTCAATTTTCATAACCTACATTTGTGAAGTTTTATACAAATACAAATCCTCCAAATCAGGAGCAACCTGTACACATGCGTCCTCATTGGGTACACGTTCAGAAATTACCCGAACTCTGTATATGTCACCATTAAAACACATGTTTCTTACTTTGTATTTTGACCTACATCTTTTTTCTTCTTCTTTTCGGATTTGAAACTCAAATACTTTGCCCTCTACTTCTGTTAATAATTCCTGGACACTTCCCCTACATAGAATTTGTCCTTGATCTAGTACTATGATTTCTTTTGCAATTCCTTCAATATCGGACACTACATGGGTTGCACACAATACAATTTTATCTCCGGCAATTTCACTGATAAAATTTCGCAACCGAATTCTTTCATTGGGATCTAAGCCTGCAGTTGGTTCATCCATAATTAAGATTTCCGGATCTCCAAGTAAAGACTGGGCAATTAAAAGGCGTTGTTTCATACCTCCGGAAAAGCTGCCGATTTTCTCTCTTCCATGCTCTTTGAGACTTACTCTATCCAATAACTCAAGGATTTGTCCTCTTGTTTCCTTATCACCCAATCCTTTTAATGCTGCCATATATTTCATGAACTGTATAGCTGAGAAGTCTTCATACATTCCCTGTTGTTGTGGCATATATCCAAGCAGCCCCCGATAGTCTTCTCCCATTTCATAGATATTCCTGCCATTGTATTCTATCTGTCCTGTATCTGGTCGAAACCCATCCGTCAAGAGATGCATAAATGTACTTTTCCCTGCTCCATTTGGTCCTAACAATCCATAAATTCCTGGTGTAAATTGAAGAGTAATATCCTGCAATGCTGTTTTTTTTCCTTTACAAAATGTTTTACTTACCTGCTTTACTTCCAATATTTTTTCATCCATGTGCTCTTCCCCCTATCTTTTTTCTTTTACCGGATTTCCTCAGGTACCCCCATTCTTTTTCCCAATAACATATAATCATCATTCCAAGAATCACACAGGAACCAATTTCCAAAAAGCAAGGGAAAAGTGGATGTTTACCTACCGTCAACCAAGTATTGATCACGCCCGCCTTATTATGATGCAGGATTGCCAAAGCAATCAGTACAAGCATCCCAGTTGCGGCTATACTTAAAAAGCTGTTATTTGTGCGATCCACCAGATACATGAGAACAAGGGAACATAACATGCATAAGAAAAGCTGTGTTATATAGATTCCAATCACTGCAACGTAAATGGGAACTTCCACATCTGTATTCTGAAAAATGATTAAATTTCCTATTGATGCATCCCAGTCTTTTTCCGGGTTCATTCGAAGGAAACGCACAAGTTCCGGAAGGATACAACAAATCCATGCGGTCACCGCAAAAAACAGTCCCAGTACATATTTGCATCGACACAACCGTTTTCTTCCATGTATTGTGGTATCAGACAATGTCCTTGTCTTTCTTTTATTTTCAAACAAACTTGCACACAAAAGAATACAACAAATACAAGCAATTCCCATATTCTTTCCTTCTTTTGCAAACCCCTGAAACAATCGATTCCAACAATAATTATTTAATAACCTTGCATCCTTTCCTGCTGTCCTACGCTCTTTTACCATATCATATTGTTCCAAAAACTCACAAAATGCGTCGTAAGGAAGCCCTGTTTTAGTATTTAACGCTGCTAACTCCGCGGTTTCTTCCGCTGATAATTTATCCTTGTATCCAAGTTCTGCTACCCGTTCCCACAATTTATCATAATTTTTTTTCTCTTTTTCAATGGCATCCTCTTTTTCCAGAGTAAGTTCACCCTGATATTTTTGTATCCATGCTTCATAGTTGGTTTGTGTCAGGGTGGTAGGCATTGTGGCAACACTTTGAAAACATGCACAGTATAAACCATAACAAACCATTGCCAGGCATAGCACATATTTTTTTTCATGAAACAGATAAATCTTGAGTACATTGTCGATCAAGGAAATACGACCAATTCTTTTTTGGACACGAACCTTCCTTTTTCTTGTTTCCTTTTGTTCCTTCTGAAGGTTCCAACAAAAATAACAGTGTAAACTTCCAACCATCCATGCAATGGTCAGAAAAACAAATACAATGACACATTTATTCACAGGAAATCCAAATAGATTGCAATTTTCATAAGTACCAAGTAAACCAAACCCTGAAATTCCCTGCACCAGATTGGCATATTTTAGAATTGCAAAAGTACCATTGGAAAGAACCTTCTCAAAAAGCAGCCATTCTATTCCAAGTATACTGACCATTACCGCATAAACCACCCAATTTTTTTCAAACCTTAACACAAATCCTGCAATAAAAATACCAAGCACGTATCCAACTACACACTTTATTGCGATACCAGCAAAAATAAACTCTGTTATGTTCCAGGGCAAACAACAATTTCGATAATTTTCGAAAGACTGGATAGGCATAGAACAGTCAAAAGGGCCATATAGAACATACGATGAAAGTAGTCGTAACAATTCCATACAAAATACATTGACTGTAACAAGTATTCCTAAAGCAATCAGTTTTGCACCAAGTAACTTAGTTCTTCCTTTTTTCTGTGTTTTCAAGAAAGCCATCATCTGATTTTCCTGATCCATGCGAAACACGCCCATGGCCAGCATAAAGATAAGTACAACTAAAAATAAATTACTATAACTGTGATTCAAATACTTTTTGACAGTAAATTGATTTCCAGGATTTAAGGATATTGTCCCTAACTTTTCATAGGCTTTTTTTGTTTTTTCTGTGTTTTTTTCTGTAAAGCTTTTGTCTTTCTGAAACAAGGAAACCGAATTCGTATTTCCCTGTTTCATTTGCTTCCCAAACTCCACATACTGTTGCTCATATTTCAATTGTTTGATCCAATTATCCGCAAAATATGTATAGGCACAACTTTGTTCCATAGTCATACCTTTATTTTGCTCCTCAGCCAGAGTGACTGCCTCTTTTCCGTAAGTTTTCTCCAAATAAGAATGATATCCTTCCAAATCCTCTGCGGATGAAATCTTTTTGGCAAATGCATGATGAAATTGAAAATCTGCTGCTATATCCTGAAATTTTGTAATCTTTTCGATGGCTTCCTCCGCTGAAGAATACGATATCTTCTCCATTTCCTGTTGGAATTTTTTACTATATTTACGGTATTCGTATGGGGAACTTCCCTGTTGTGCAAACAGAAATACAACAACCTGAAAAAAGAACAGTATCATTATAAAAAGGATCAGTTTTCGGTTTTTTATTACCTTGCATAATTCGTAACCAACCAATCTCATGCGTTACCACCTCAGTCTTCTTCTATTGTGTCCTCTTCCTGACATTTTATTGAATAACAGAGAGTTGCATCTATCTTTTTGCCATGGAGAGAACCGATGTCCTCTTTATCGATATACACCAAACTATCCTGTGTTTCTTCCGCATTCGTAACCCAAAAATATTTTTCACTGCCTGGGGCAAAATGTAAATATGGGCTTGCATTGATTTCAAATTGATCCACCTGCTTACCATTTTTATCATACACCCACATAGCCGGTTTCTCTTTTTTATCTGCAACTGCATTACGCCAGGTATTATAGACATAAAAATAATTGCTATCCGCTGTAAAACAATCCATCGTATCCTCTAACTGCAACCATTCCTGTTCTTCTGTTCCATCCAGTTTACTTTTGTATACTTTTTTTGTTCCCGATTGTTCTAAATCATAATAGGTATAAAACAAACTGTCCTGCCAAAATACAATCCGTTGCACAATCTGTTGGATTGTTCCGTCTTCTTTCTGTTTCTCAAATAACTCCATATTTTTTCCTGTGTTGATATCATAACAGGTCCATCTGTTTTCGTATTTTTCCGCCCATTTTTTCTCTTTCATTTCATCCAAATCACTAATATCCTCATTAAATCCATCCACATACAAATACACATAATTCCCATATGCCATCAGCTCCTGTGCCGTTCCGGAAAAAATATCATCCAAAACAAATAACGGCTCCGATTGATTTGGTTTCTTCAAATCCAATGCTTTTAAAGCAATCTGCTGCTTATTGTTTTCGTCTTTTTCATCCACTGCATAATATATTTTTCCTCTATGTATCATCCATAACTGTATGTTATCTTCTTTCACCTGACACACTTTATTTCTTTGGCTTCCATCCAAAGAGATTTCATAAAATTCACTATAATAGGTTAGTTCTTCCTGGTCATACACAGTCGTTCGAACATAGAGTTTGTCTTTATACAAATTCATATATCCATCTTCTGATTCGATATAAGCATTACAATCTTTTTTATGGGCAGTCGTTTCTTTCTCATGCAGACAATCCGTTTTTCCACATAAAGGGACTGCTTTCATTGTCTCCTTTTCGACATAATAGATATAATTATCTAACAATTTATAGTATCCGTCTTCTGTCTCTGCCATACTGATACCATTCTCATAGGTATTACCAAAATACCTATATTGAAAATCCTGTCCTTCAACGTAAGTATCCTCATAACGAATCTTTTCTTCCTTGCAAGCGGCTAATACAGAACAAATGCTCAAAATACAAATTAAAAAAATGGTTTTATGCCTCATGAAATTTCCTATCTCCTCATATATTTCAATAGTATATGTTGCGTTGTATCTTCGTTTTTAGGATACTCCAGCATAACATATGCCAGAGTATCCAACTTCTTAATTTGCGTTATATACTACTCCGCTTACTTTTGAACCAATAGTCTTTGTAGGATTCCATGTCGTATAATTATGTGTAACTTTATAATATCCATAACACATATCGACAGTAGCTGGTGTGTGTGTTGTTCTTACACTTCGTGAATAGCTTGTAGCATATAAAGTACCCCTTCCACTTGTTGAATAATATCCTCTTGTACCAAAACGATAATATATTCTAGCCTCCACTGTCAAATCTAATGCAGGTCCATTTTGTATTGATAATGTAGCTTTAGTTGTTTCAGAATTTCTTCCATCTGTTAAACTTGCTGTTGCTGTGATACCACCAACATCTTGTGCTTTCGCACAATTTTTATTCAATCCAAAACTGGAAGTTAACAAAACTCCTGACATCAATATTACTCCGCATTTCTTTACTAACTTATTCATAACAAATCTCTCCTTCTATTTGTTGTAAATTTTTTATAGATTTCACTTGACATACCACTAATTCATGATAAAATTGGATAACTTGATTTATCAAGTGACTTGTTTTGCATTCCCGATAAAGATTCTAAATACCTATATACCTATCGGGAATGCGGTTATTAGTTACTCCTGTTCCTGATTTTCTACCAGTTCTTTACGCAGACATTCTGGAACTTCTACTTCGCCCCAAAAACCTATGCAGCCTACTTGAGAAGTAAACACATCGGACAAACCGATCAACTGCTCGTTTACTTTTTCAATAATTCTATTTTTTGCCATAACACTCTACCTCCCTTCACTATATAAATTTCTAATATGTGTAACAGTAATGTCCATTCTATACAATTTTGCCATTCCACTTATCCATTTCTTCTGTCTCCTTCTTCTCCTTTTTAAACCCAACAATTATTTTTTTCAATAGTTTTGGCATAAAAGGTGTTTTTTTCGACATGAAAGTTTTTTATTCGCGTTGAATTCAATATTTCTTTTCTTTACAATATAGATGATAACTATTCGCTGTCGGATTTGATTAGTCGAAAATGGATCTTTAACAGAAAGGGGATTTTAACAAA
>JBGVLO010000014.1:0-18131 GCA_045124315.1 Lachnospiraceae bacterium | reverse complement strand
TCGTTTACGTGCGATACATGCACAAGCACTTAGCGAGGTTTTTTCGAGCTTAGTACTTGGGCTAGCTAGAGTACTTGGCGAGGTAGTTTCGATCCTAGTACGAAGCATGGATGAAAACAGTGTGTAGTTTTGAAGATATGTAGAATTAGTTTTTGCTATTTTATAAAGCGGATAATCAATATTTGATTATTCGCTCTTTTGCTATATGGCAATGTATTTTTTTATAGGATAATATGATAAAACGTATTAAGAACTTGTGCAGACGAGAAAGGTGAAAATAAAGAAGGAGTGGTGTAACACTACTCCTTCTTTAGATAACAGGTTTTCTTCTTCCTAATATGGTCATTGCCTGCATTCCTGAAGTTGCTACCAACACTTCAAAATGTTTTTCTAAAATGCTACTAACTGTTCGCAACATCACAGGACTATCATCTACAAGTAATATCAATTTTTTGACTGAAGAGGAATTTTTTTCGCGTTCCAGCTCATTTTGATTTATATGTAGTGCGCTGCACATGACATCAATCATCTTCGGAGGTTCAAAAGGTTGCATGAGAAATGAAAATTGTTGTACGTCCAAATATGATTCCACACGCTTATAATCTTCCTCATTTCCAATACATAATACTGCCATATCCGGGTAATCGTTTTTGATATCCTTTATAAGATCATCAATTGGCATTTCCATTACTGCAAAGACAAAGATTACAATATCCGGACGATTCATTTTCAAAATACCTTTCACAATGCTGATATGATCTAATGTTGTCTGCACCTGACACACCTTTGTCGCTATATTTTTTACTTCCTCTACTACAGGACTAAATTTTCCAACTATTAATGCCCTCTTCATAAATGTATTCTCCTTACATATGTTTCCGTATCTCTTTAATTTTAGCGATTGCCGCTTCTGAATCAAATTCCCTAATCTGTGTCTGCAAGGCATCCATCAAAGTCTGTACTTCTTTATTATACTTGTATTTTGTAATTTCGTAAAGAACAATTGACGCAGTTGCGTAATCCCCCATACTCAGAGTATCTGACAACATTTCAAGCATTTGGAGAATTTCTTCTTTGTTTGTTGGTTCTGTTTTTTCTTCTTCATTTAATCCTGATATCTCGTTCTGCTCAGTATCAAATACCTCACGTAATCTTTGACCATGTTTTTCCAGTTCTTCCATAAAGATTGGATGGAGCACCAAGATTCGGTCTAAATTTTTTTCCCTTGCTGCTGTTTCTAAAAGCTTGGCAAGGCTTGATAGTCCGATGGCTCCAATAGTTGCTGCCACACTCCTTAGAGCATGGATTTCAATCCGATAGCTACCAATACCGGTATCTGTCATAAGTTGCGGTTCCAATTCTACGAACTTTTGGGTTGTTTGTGAAAGGGAATGATAAAAATCTAGTACCGTATTTCGAAGAAGTTCTTTGCTACCCATCATACGAGTTGCGTATTCAAAATCAAATCCTTCTATTTCTGGCAATTCAATAGCATCGTCTTCAAGGGAAGCTATTGCATTTGTTTTCATGTTACTTTTTTTGACTAATAATCCGCAGTGGGAACATTCGCACAATATGTTCACCACGCAAAAAGGAACCATCAATTTGGGAGGTAATAAAACCATTTGAATTTTCTACAAAAAAGTCTTCGATCTCTGTATAATCCTGTTTTGTAAAAGAAAGCGCAACATCCGAGTATTCTTCTATAAAAGTGTTGTCTTCTTTTTTTATGTATTTTACCTGATCCACATCAAAGTTGTGTTTGAACTTCTCGATGATATCTTTAATATGAATACCATCGCTGTAATAAGAATAATTGATGGTATCCTGTATGGACATGAGGGAATGCATTTCATAAATGCGCTGCTCTGCATCTTTTTCCATCGTAATGGTGTGCATATATTTATTGACATCTTTTAGGCTTATCTTTTCAAAAGGCAGTGTACATTCTTCCTCTTGCCAGATACCATTTTGTTCTAATTGTTCTAGTTTTTTCACGCAGATTGTATTATGCTTAGCCATAAAAAAATCCTTTGTTTCTTGAAAAAGAGCAGCACGTTCCTTTGTCATTCCCATACGCTCATAGAGCTTAGAAAGTTCAATGGTGTATTCGTAGAAGGTAACAAACATACTTCCTTTCGAGTGTTCCATATATATCCTGGCTTTTTTGAACAGAGCAAGAGCCTCTTCATGACGTCCTTCATGGGTTTTAATCACAGCATCAATAAAATAGTAAAAGAATAAATCGTCATCCCATAGATAAAAGTCCGAAATTTCCTTGCTTCCTTCGATAAAAAAGTCGAGAATGCGTTTCATTTTATTGAAATACAGACGTGTGGTATGATATTTTCCAAGGCGTGCAGCTGCAAGTGCAATTAATCCTTGTACTTTCGTCAGATTACACAATCGTAATTCGCTTTTTTTCATGAGTTGTGAAGATTCGTTTACAACTCCCAAGGTCTCAATGACTGTACTATAAGCTCCTGCTAAAATGTCATTGATCCCCATATTGTATAGAGTCTCTAACGGGTAATTTTCATCTTTGTAACTGCAGAATATTTCAAATGCATCATTGTAATATCGATTTGCCTCTTGGTAGTTTCCGATACTACAACAGTTATATCCAAGACCATTGTAAATATTTCCAAGTGATATCTGATCTTGAATACCGTTTGCAACCTTCAGCATTTTGTCATAAAAATAATTGGAGGTGCTGTTATATCCATTAATCGATGCAATCATGACATTCTTATCGTAAGCCCGCATGATAAATTGTGTGTTTCCAAGTTTTTCTGCAAGATGGATTCCCTTCATCACTTCTGGGATTCTTTTCTCTATTCCGTCTGGGGTGGCAAAAAGTTTTCCGTTGTTTCCTGAGGAATACACATACACATTGGCAAGATAATTTTCAAAACCGTATTTTTCACACAATTCCACAAGTCCTTTTTTTACAGGAATGCGATGACTTGTAACTGTAACTTCAAAGCCCTGTAGTGTTATTAATAGTTCTAACATATCCAATTGGAATTGTTGCTTCTCATCTGGGTTTTCTATAATCTTTCGACACTCCTCCAATTGTTTTGTGGCATCCTCCTGATTTCCATTGTAAAGACTTCACACAGCTCCATGATAGCTGGCAAAAATCTGATCTTTTCGGTCATTACTGTCGGTATTCATCTTGCGAAGTGAATCGCAGGAAAGCAACGCCATGGCATATTTTTTCTTAAACATTTTTGCAATGATGTTGTATCTTAAGTATCTGACACGAAACTGTTCGGTTACGTTTACCGTATCCGATTCCAGTCGTTGTCCAATGTAGGTAAGATAGTTATTTGCCTGTTCATAGGCGAGGGTTTGAAGCATATTGTTAAGCTTTACAAAATATTTCTCTTCATCTGCCTGCTTCACTGAAAACAGAGTATCTACAAATGGATCTAGTGGTTCCTCAATCGTCCAATCCGAAACAGTTCCTCGTTCTTTACAAGTAGCCAAAAGGTTAGATAACCCTCTGGAGATATATTGACCTGGTTTTGCAGATTGATTCAGAATTCCAATGATTCGAAAATGAGGAATGTTTTCTTTTAGTAACATATAAAGCAAATCCAGTGAGGAGCTGGAGATTGCCTGTATATTGTTTAGTAATACAAATATTGGGCACTGGTTACTGAGTATCTTTAACATCTGTACCATTGTTTGCATGATTCGCGTTTTTTCGTACTCAAGTTCTGTTAGAATGGGCCAGTCCCGTCGTCTGCATATTCCGTCCTCAAAATACCCTAAAAATATATCATAATGATACAGACATGCATTGGATGCTTGCAGCAATGCTTTGGCATTCATACCAGTCTTTTTCAGCATTTTTGCAATGACAGAGAGAAAGGGGTTATATGCTCCCAGCATCTCGTCCTGAAAAAATTCATGGTAAAAACCAACAGTATCTTCTGGTAGTTGTAATTTATTAAAATCTTCTTCCTTTAGTTGTAAAATGTTACTCTGTTGAACAACATAAACACATCCCTCATTGTTTCCGGAACCAATATAGAAGTCTTTAAATAAATCGCATAAATACTGTCTTCCTTCTTCTGTCATGTAGAATCCCCCATGTTCTATATAAACTTACCCCAAAAGTGTATATATAGGTATTATATTTAATATAACACGATTTTATAATTATTTCCAGAAAAAGTAAAAAGCATCACAATAACGATTATAGTAACCGTTATTGTAATGCTCTTTTCTACATCGGGGTGACAGGATTCGAACCTGCGACCTCATCGTCCCGAACGATGCGCACTACCAAGCTGTGCTACACCCCGATTATTCCATTATAAATAAGGAAGGATATTTTGTCTAGTGAACAAATGTTCTTTCGACGTTTTGTTGATTTCTGTGTTACTGTTTAGAGGTAGGTATTTTCGGTACCGAAAATACCGTATAAAAGGCTACTGTGTGCAGATTTTGGAAGATTTTCATGCGTAGCATTGCCAAAATCCGTTACAGTCCACATATCTATGAACTGTAGTATTTTTGTTTTGTGAATGATATACTTGATGTAGATTACTTATAAGAAGAGATCTAAAATGCATGGTAAAGAGACTTCCGTGGTGCATGCTAATAGAGTAAATGCAATAAAAAATAGGAGTAGGAAGGGAGTGTTTTGATTGAAGCCAGAAAAGATTAAAAAGTTATTGCTTGTGCAAGAAAAATTTTTTCAAACAAAAAAAACTTTTTCTGTGAGATATCGAATACAGATTTTGGGGAGACTATATAATAGTATTCAAAAATATGAGAAGCAAATAATCAAATCGTTGAATAAGGATCTTGGAAAATCCACTTGTGAGAGTTATATGTGTGAAATAGGATTGGTCTTGCAAGAGATATCTTATTTGAAAAAAAGGTTGTATATGTTGACAAGGGACAGATATGTATCGACGCATATAGGTAATTTCCCGGCTATTAGTAAGATAGTACAAGAACCCTATGGAAAGGTGTTAGTTATTGCACCGTGGAACTATCCGTTTCTTTTGAGTATGCAGCCTATGATTGGTGCGGTAGCGTCTGGAAATACAGTAGTAATAAAAACTTCTGAGTTTGCTCCTGCTACGGCAAATGTGATACAGAAGATTATACGCGACGTATTTAGTTGTGGACATGTGGCAGTGGTGCAGGGTGAAAAAAAGGAGAGCGCATTTTTGCTAGAGCAGCGATTTGATTATATTTTTTTTACAGGAAGTGCCTCTGTTGGAAAAATTGTGATGAATAAGGCTGCAAAGCACTTAACGCCCGTTACTTTGGAACTTGGAGGGAAAAGCCCTTGCGTAGTTGATGAGACTGTGGATCTTCGTATGGCAGCAAGAAGAATTGCTTTTGGGAAGTGTTTAAATTGTGGACAGACTTGTATTGCACCAGATTATGTGTTGATACACGAGAAAGTAAAAGATCGATTTCTACAGTATTATGCTCAGGAAATTTGTAAAATGTACGGTAAAGATCCAATAAAAAATAAAGATTATGGCAGGATTGTTAATCGTGCACATTATGATAGATTGTGTGGACTGATTGATGAAAATAAGATTGTATTTGGAGGGCAGAGAAAGCAGGAACGTTTGCAGATTGCACCTACGGTTTTAGATGGAGTATTTGCGCAGGATAAAATTATGCAGGAGGAAATTTTTGGACCAATCTTACCTATATTGACCTTTCGACAAATAAAAGAGGCGATTGATTTTATTGTTTCAAGGGAAAAACCACTTGCATGTTATGTGTTTACAAATAATAAAAAGGTTGAGCGATACTTTAATAAGTATGTATCGTTTGGTGGTGGTTGTATAAATGACACAATGAACCATATTTTTTCAGAAGAAATGCATTTTGGAGGAGTAGGGGAAAGTGGAATGGGAAGTTATCATGGCAAGGCAACTTTTCAGACTTTCAGCCATGAAAAGAGTGTGCTAAAGAAATCTCAGTTGATTGACTTACCAATCCGATACCAGCCTTATAAGGATTGGTATCAGATTTTGTTGCACAAAATATTAAAATAAACGAAGCTATGTGCTTGGAATTATGTTTTAGAGGAGTTATATTCTTGCTTCGATTTCATTGAAAGAACTGGATTCAAAGTGTATAAAACTTTGAAATGTTAAAAAAATGCTATAATTTTAATAACATATTTTTACAAAAATATTATATAATAGAAGTGTGTTTGTTTTCATGAGAATTTGTTAATAGCAAGTATGTATGAAAGGAATTGTCACCTATGTTAAATAGATTGAAGAATAGTTTCGTTTTTTGTTTGGTTATCCTACTAATCGTATCAACCCTACCAAATGGATTTACTGTTTCTGCTAATGGTGAGAATATAAGACTAAAGAGTAATTTATCCATAAAGGAAGGAAAGAAGAGGACACTTACCATTGACACTACGTCCGATATAAAAGTAAAGAAAGTGACTTGGCGTACTTCAAATAAAAAAATTGTTTCCATTGTTTCAAATACAAAATTAAAATGCAAGATCTACGCAGAAAAAGAGGGAAATGCCAATCTTTATGCAGTGTGTACATGCATAGATGGAAAGAAAACTTTCTTAAAGAAGTTAACTTGCAAGATTACGGTAAAAGAAAAACAGAATGATGATGAGAATGATTCTCTATTAGACAACACTGACGAGCCAGTTAGTGGCACAGAATTTGAAGGCGAGACCGATACACAACAGACTACAGATGTAGTAGAAAATCTGACAGGAGAAAGTACAACAGAACCTGTTCCTACTGTTTGTGCACCAGTCAACACAATAGAACCACCAGCTCGAACAACGGAACCAGTGGCTACTGCTATTCCAAATGCAACTGTAATGCCTACTTTAGAACCGGACGAGGATGTCCATGATCAGGTTACAGAAGTTCCTGTAGTTACTCAGACAGCAGAACCAACAATACAGCCGATTGTTACAATGGCAGTTCAGATAACAACAGAGCCGGAAATAATACCGACAACAGGGGCAGCAGTAACACCTATAATAGAGCCAACGGCCATACCTGTTATAGAGGTAACTGCGGCGCCGACAGCAGAACCTGAAATAGTTGAGCCAGAAGAGATATGTGCGGAGCTTTTAATTGATGAGGAAGAGCATATGGTTGTGGGAGTGGAAAATGGAGAGACAGCCACATATGCCATTATTCCGGATGGAATACAGAAGATTGATAATTTTGTATTTAGTGGATGTAGCAAGCTAAAACAGGTTACATTACCATCTAGCTTGCAGGAAATTGGTAACTATGCATTTTCTGGTTGTACCAGTCTCGAGAATGTTACAATCCCGGAAGGAGTCCGCAAGATTATGGAAGGTGTCTTCTGTGGATGTAGTTCCATGACAAGATTCTATGTGCCTAAGAAGGTAGAATATATTGGACCATTTGCGGTGGGTGATTGTCAACAAATGAGGGAACTTGTGGTAGATCCAGAGAATCCATATTTTGATTGTAGGGACAATTGTAATGCGATTATCGCTACAGAAATGTCCGTTTTGATAAGCGCATGTAATTACTCGACGATTCCAGAAGATGTTGTAGGGATAGATTTTGGAGCTTTTGGCTATTGTGAAAATATGACCAAAATCCAAATACCTAATAGTGTGAGGAGCATTTCCTCGCTGGGATTTGTCAATTGTATGGATTTAGATACAATTGAGTGGAATGAAACTGTATATTCAGATGTAGACACGATCCTATTGGATTTTGAGGAGCTATATCCGGATACTAGCATTTCTTATTATGAAAGTTATGGAGTTTTTGATGATGTA
Source organism: Lachnospiraceae bacterium (assembly GCA_045124315.1). Classification (GTDB taxonomy): domain Bacteria; phylum Bacillota; class Clostridia; order Lachnospirales; family Lachnospiraceae; genus CAG-411. Next base: position 10,333 of record JBGVLO010000014.1, on the reverse strand, counting down.
GAGTAATTAAATATACGTGTAATCACAAGTTACAGAATAAAAGGTATATTCTGTAACTTGTTTTTGCATAAGGGGTTGTCTTGTGGTAAAATAAGGAAAAAGGAGGTGGTAGTATGGATATTCCGGCATTATCTATGGCTATGGCGCAAGATCGCGTTATGACAGATTTTGGGGTTGCTATGCTAGCAAATTCCATCGATATAGCAGAAGAGAGTGGAGAAGAACTTACTAAGATGATGGAAATGTCTGTCAATCCAGATTTGGGCGGGAATGTTGACATAGTAATATAGAAGAATGATGGCTTATAGGTCTAGCGCTTAAAAGCTTAGATTTCCGGGGATGTTTTCTAGATAAGAAAGGTCCCCTTTTCGTTTCGGGTCAAGAGATTTGTAATAAGTACTGTTGAGAAGCACTTTTTTGTGACGATAAAAAGTCGCATGAGACATATTTAACTGTTCTATAATTTCTTTATCTGATTGTGTTTCCATCATGTATACAATGTCAGAATAAGAATAGAATATGTGGCGATCACCACTTTTTCCATAGACCAATTTTGTACGTGGACCAGCAAAGCGGTTGTTTTTCTGGGCATAGACGTAAGGATTCACTCGTAAAGATACTTGGTCCTCTGATACATTTAAGACAATACCAACATCTTCCAATGCCTTTTTAATTGTTTCCATATGAAGTTCATTTTGTTTTTTCCACATTTGCTCCTTTTTTAGTGAAAAACGGATACAACAATCTTCATATTTTTTCTTAGCTTCCGCCATTTTCTTGAACTGATTTGCCATATTTAAGTCCTTTCTTTTTAATGTTAATTTAGGATATTTTTGTATCATGTGGTACTGTTCATAGAGTGCTATTTAAAAAATGCCAGATATACAACATGACTAAATCACCCACATACCCAAAAGCTCATGTGGGTGAATGACCGTTTGATCCTGGTATCATTGTATTATAATTAAATGTGATACACAATATGATTTTGTTTTATTTATAAAGTAGATATAGTGTATCTAATGATAACACTATCATAGAAAAGAACCAGCATGTGATAATAAGAAATACAGAGCATAATTTTATCAAGGCATATTATTTGATGATAGGAAATACGCCTTGCAATTCAGAACAAATGTTTGTATAATGAATATATGTTCGAAATAAGAGAAATGTCTGTACAGGACAAATTAGAAATTTTAGCAGATGCTGCGAAGTATGATGTTGCATGTACCTCCAGTGGTGTAGATAGAAAGGGAAAGAAAGGATTCCTTGGGAATGCCAAAGCCTGCGGTATATGTCATAGCTTTGCAGCGGATGGAAGATGTATCTCATTACTTAAGATACTTATGACGAATCACTGTGTATATGACTGTAAGTATTGCATTAATCGTGTTTCCAATGATGTACCCCGTGCTACATTCACACCAACAGAGATTTGTGAGCTTGTAATTGAATTTTATAAGAGAAATTATATTGAAGGCTTATTTTTGAGCTCTGGTGTCGTACAGAATCCAGCCTATACCATGGAGAAGATGTGCGAGACTTTATTGTTATTGCGTACCAAGTATCGATTTAATGGTTATATACATGTGAAGACCATACCCGGAGCACCAGATGAATTGTTGTCTACAGCTGGTTATCTGGCCGATCGAATTAGTGTGAATATGGAGTTACCTACTGCGGAGAGCCTAAAAAAGTTAGCACCAAATAAAAGTTTTAAAACTATCATGGAGCCCATGCGTATGGTTAGCGATACCATTGCTACCCATCGACTTGCTATAGGGAAAGATGCACGTATTGAGCGAAGTAAAGGGAACTCGTATTTGTCCAATAGTATTTTTTCTAAGGAAAACTTGAAGGTGAGTATGTCTGAAGATAGGAAGTTGGAGAATACTGAGGGGACAGTGATCGGGGCACCGACAACCACGGGAAATAGACTATTGCCAGCGAGTATCGATGACAGAAAACTCAAACGTGCATTTGCACCAGCAGGGCAGTCCACCCAGATGATTATTGGAGCTACAGACGAGACAGATTTTAATTTACTTCAGACTACTCAGAAGCTATATCAGTCATTTGATTTGAAGCGTGTATTTTATTCTGCGTATATTCCAATTAATGAGGATTCAAACTTGCCGGCTTTAGGCACACCGCCGCCATTATTGAGGGAACATAGGCTATATCAGGCGGATTGGCTGTTACGATTCTACGGCTTCCAGGCAGGAGAATTGTTATCGCAGGAGAGACCGAACTTTAATGAGCAATTAGATCCAAAGTGTGATTGGGCCCTTAGGCATTTGGGGTTGTTTCCAATTGATGTGCAGACGGCATCTTATGAGATGCTTTTGCGTATTCCTGGCATAGGTCCAAAGTCGGCCAAAAGGATTGTATCATCCAGGAGATATGGTCAGCTGGATTTTGAGCATTTGAAGAAGATGGGAGTTGTATTAAAGAGGGCACACTATTTTTGTACTTGTGGTGGTAAGATGATGTACAAGATTCCGATTACCGAGGAGTATATTACCCGTCAGTTAACGGATACGAACAGGGATGAGAATTGGAAGATTGCCCATCAGAATACAAATAGACAGATGTCGTTATTTACGGATTTCAATTTACAACAGAATTAGATGGATTGCATGCTATTTTTTGGAGGTGTAAATTAGATGATGGTCTTTACTTGTTTGCCTGATTTTGAAGCGATGATGACGTGTATTTATGATGCGTGGGACTGGGCGTTAAAGAACGGACATGAGAATCTGCGTTTGGAATTAGAACCTATTATACAACCTACTTTTTTTGACACATATATGCACATAGAGGCAGATCCTGAAAAAGTTGAGAAGGTTGTACGTTCTATTCAAAGAAAAATTTCCTATGAAAGTTATATACGGGTATATTATGCATGTTTGTGTGAAGAAGACTTATTGGATGTGATATACCGGTATTTAAGAATTGGTTTTCGGGTAGGAGCGAGAGTAGATGCCATGCTGACAGAAGCTCCAGTTATGAAACTTACAGAGAATAGACGAAAGATTGGAAATGAGAGTCATTATTTTCGAGAGTTTATGAGATTTAGTTGTGTGGATGGAAAGGTGTATGTAGCCCATTTTGAACCGAAAAGTAATGTGGTGTATTTAGTTGCCAGACATTTTGCAGATCGGATGCCATCTGAACACTGGATGATAATTGATGATACCAGAAGATTGGCAGTTGTACATCCCTGTGATCAGGAGATGTATCTTCGGAAACTGGAAGAAGAGGAATTTGAGCAGTTAAGACAATTAGAGGAGAGAAGAGACGAGTTCACTGAATTATGGCAGACTTTCTTTGATACGATTGCAATAAAAGAGCGAGAGAATAGGAAATGTCAGAGAAATATGATGCCTATCTGGATGCGAAAGCATGCACCAGAATTTCAAGGGAAATAATCGAAGCATAGAAAGAAAAATTTAGGATGTGGAAGTGACTTGTACAATTTGTTATGGTTTGAAAGTGTTAAGGGATGAAGGAAATCAGTGAAACATAACAGGCCAGGGTTTCCTATATCACAAAAGATTGTAAAGGAAGATTTGTATTAGATAAGGTGGGAGAGAATGAAGATACTACATTTGGCAGATTTGCATTTAGGAAAATCCATTCACGGGATTTCGTTGATCGATCAGAAGGATCAGGTAGTTTGGGTGGAACGTTTTTTGGACAAGGTAGAGGAGATTGATCCATCTGTAATTGTAGTCGCTGGAGATGTTTATGATAGAAGTGCACCGTCAGGCGATGCGGTTATGTTGTTCGACCATCTTCTTACAAAGTTGGAGAGGAAAAATATCCCTGTTATGATAGTGGCAGGGAATCATGATTCAGGACAGAGATTATCTTTTGCCGGAGATATATTATCAAAACAAAATATCTATATTTCAGGGGTTCTTGAGAAGAAAATTGTGCATAAGACATTGGAAGATGAACATGGACCGGTCACTTTTTGGCTTTTACCATATATATTTCCTGCAATGGTTGCAGACATATTAGAAGATCCATCTATTCGAGATTATGATACTGCGGTTAGAAGGCTTTTGGCTGAACAATCTATGGATTTCACCAGACGAAATGTAATTGTGGCTCATCAAAATGTAACCTGCAATGGAAAAACTGTAGAATTTGGTGGTTCAGAGACTATGGTGGGTGGTGTTGGACAGATTGATTATACTGCTTTTGATGGATTTGATTATGTGGCATTGGGGCACATTCATTCTTCTTATCCGGTGGGAAGGGCAAGTATTCGATACGCAGGATCTCCACTATGTTATCATTTTGACGAAATTCGTCAGCCTCAAAAAGGACCAATCCTTGTTGAATTAGGAGAAAAGGGAAGCGATATCAAGATACAGACACAGTATATAGAACCACTTCATAAGATGAGAATTGTAAAGGGAACCTATGCGGAAATATGTGCCGAACTAGAGGAGAATCGTTACGAAGGTGAATATATAAAAGTCGTGGTAACCGATCAGAGAATTTCACCGTCTATTTCAGAGTATGTGAAAGAACTGTGTCGGCAAAGAAATAGTATTGTTATGGAATTACAATCCTCTTATCATATGATGGGGAATGTGGGAGATACTATGGAAAGTTCTGTCAGTTCTGGTAAACAGGTAGAAGAATATTTTGAAGAATTGTACCGAGAACGATTAGAAGATATAGAACCGGATGAAAAGGAGCAGGCATTGTTTCAATTCATAGGAGAACAGGTGCGCAGTGTAGACTTTGCTGAAAAACAGAGAGAGCCTGGGGCGGCAGAGGTAGATAAATTATTGGCATTTTTAATGGAACAGGAGGGATAGTAGGATGCGACCACTTATACTTGAAATGAAGGCTTTCGGTTCTTATGCAGAAAAGACAGTAGTAAACTTTGCAGAATTACAAAATGATCTATATCTTATTACTGGAGACACCGGGGCAGGAAAGACTACAATCTTTGATGGAATTATGTTTGCTTTATTTGGAGAATCAAGTGGAGAAAGCAATTCAAGGGCTAAAATTCGTTCCCGTTCCTTTGAAATGATGCATTGTGACTATGTCAGTAAATCAGTGGATACTGAATTACGTTTTACATTTGTACAATCTGGAAGAGAATATACCGTAGAGAGAATATACCATTTTCAAAAAGAACGTGCCACAGGGGAATATAAAAAAGGAACGCAAAAAGCCTACTTTTATGAGGAAGATAAGGCGCCAATTGAGAAAAATGTAACAGATCGTATTATTGAAATTCTTGGAATGAATGCGGAGCAGTTTCGTAAGATTGTTATGCTTGCACAGGGAGAATTTAAGAAATTTCTTGAAGCTGACAGTGAGATGAAAAATGAAATTTTAGGGGCTTTGTTTGATAATTCTGATTATGTGTATTATCAAAATTTGCTGGCTGCAGCAAAAAGAAAGCTGGAAGAACAGAGAAATAAGCTAGGATATGATGAGATTAGAAGTGCAATGCGTTATTTTCAGATGCCGGAGGGATTGTCCCAAGAGGAACAGGAAGTGTTTATAGCAGGACATTCAAAATTAAAAGAAGCATTGGAAGAATTGGTGGAGAAGGATACCATTGAAACAGAAGAAAACATAAAACAAGTCCAACAATTAAATGCAGAAAAGATAAGTCTAACGGAGAAGAAGGCTCAAATAGAAAGCAATAATCGGTTATTACTGGAATTACAAAATAATAGGGCACATGTGGCAGAACTGGAAGGGAAGAAAGAGGAAAGAGAGCAGGAAGATGTTCGATTGGATTGGGTAGAGAAGGCCTATCATCAGATAAAACCACAACAAGATGCTTTTGTTACAGCGAAGGAGAATTATGAAACTACTCAGAATTCAATTTTAGTTTTGGAATCAAAAATAAAAGAACTTCAAATTGCAAAAAAAGAAAAAGAAGTTTATTTCGAAGAAAAAAGAAAAAAACAGCCGGAAATTGAAACATTAACTACTGAAATTACAAATCTTACACAATCTTTAGAGACATACCTTCAAGTAAATGATTTGAGAACAAGTTTGGCTACCAAACAAAAAAAGTTGGAAGAATTACAAAAGAGTGTAAAAACAAATGAGTCCACTTTGCAAGCTTCTCAGAAAAAAATAGAGGGGTATCAAACAAAGGTACAATCCCTGGAAGGAATTGACGGAAAAGTCGTATCCTGTGGGACAAAATTAGAACAGTTGAAAAGTAAGGTAGAAAAGTTTGTTGGAGAAAATGGAATTTATCAGTTGGTTGAGGAAGTTGAAAAGAAGGCACAGTCTTATGTACAGGCAGAAAAGAATTATCAGAAGCGAAAGCTAGATGCCATAGAAAAAAAGAAAATTTATGATGATGTGTATATCCGTTTTATTGATGGACGGGCTGGTGCATTAGCACAGATTCTGAATCAGGAAATTGAGCAGAATCAAGAAGCCTGTTGTCCGGTGTGTAAAACCAGATTTACGGCGGATATGGAGAGGCATTTTGCAGAATACCATGATAAAATTCCAACTCAGGAAGAAGTGGATCAGGCAAAAGCAGATTTTGAAGAAGCGGAGAATAACAGAAAAGAAGCGGATGTTCTTGTAAAGAAAATTGCAACAGAATTGGAAGCAGGCAAAAACACAGTATATGAGAGATTTCGAGAAATCGATATTGAGATTTCCCGGTGGGAACAGGTAACAGCACCGGGATATTTGGAAGAGCAAAAAGAACGTTATGTTCAAGAGCTGCAAGAACAACAAAAGGAATGGGAAAGCGTTTGTAGTGCACAAAAGCAACGCAAGGAATTGTTAGAACATCTGATTCCGGAAGAACAGCATAATATTGAAACTGTTGAAAGAACGCTAGAGGAAATCAAGGGACAGGAACAAGAAGTAAAAAACGGGATCACAGAAATACAAACAAGAGAAAGTGAAATCCAAAAGCAATTGTTTTTTGAGACGAAGGAGCAAGCTGAGGAGGAGATAGAGAAAAAAAGAAACAGAAAAATAAAATTTCAGCAAGAGATGGATTCTGCCCAAAAAGAATTGGACGTAGCAAAAAGTGAATTAGAAAATACCATAGGGGAGTATGAAGGTAAAAAAAATGATCTTCCAAGGCTGTATGAAGTGATGCAGGAGACAGAGAGACAGTTTAAAAGAAGTATGGCAAATTGTCAATTTTCAGATGAAACCATGTTTATTGATTCTCTAAAATTGGTAGAAAAAGAAGATGCTGAACAATGGATAAGAGAGAATCAACGTAAAAAGAATCAATTCTGGAATGACTTGGAGAATACACAAAAACGTATAAAGGAACTGGAAAAACAAACAGAGGAAATAGTACATGAAGATGTTAGTATAATTGACGAAAAGTTACTTCAGCTGGATGAGAACATACACATTGCAAACCAGCAGTTAGATTTCAATAAACAGACATTGAATAATCATACGACAACCTATAAAAATATTTCAAATGCTATGAAGGCTCTGGAAGAGACTGATGCAGCCTGGACTCGTATTAGTAAGCTGGCTGATTTGGCAACGGGTGGTAAGAATACAGTTGGTGGAAAATTGAGTTTTGAACGATATGTTATGGGGTATGTATTTCGAGAAATTCTGGAAATGTCCAATCGTCATTTGGATCTTATGAGTGGCGGTCGTTATGAACTTCAACATGAGAGAACGGTATCTGCAAAAAACAAAGCAGCTGGATTAGAGATTTCGGTGCTGGATATGACTACTGGTAAGAGTAGGGATTCTGCTTCCCTGTCAGGGGGAGAGTCTTTCTTGGCATCTTTAGCGTTGGCTCTTGGTTTGTCAGATGTTGTACAAAATCATGCAGGTGGGGTACAATTAGAGGCACTGTTTATTGACGAAGGCTTTGGTTCTTTAGATGGAGATGCTCTTGAGAAAGCATTGGATGTATTGAACCGTTTGACAGAAGGAAATCGTATGGTTGGTATTATTTCTCATGTGGACAAATTGGAAGAAAGCATCAGTCAGAAGATTGTTGTAAAGAATACAGAATGTGGAAGTGTTTTAAAAATATTAAATTAAGTCCTGAAATTTCATTTCATACTTTCTTTAAGAATAGGAGGAAAAATGCAGGTAGAGATTATAAGAAGTAATCGAAAAAGCATAGAGATTCAAGTATGTTCAGATGGTCATGTTAGAGTTCGGGCACCGTATTTAATGTCTGATGGTGAAATTGCTGCTTTCCTAAGAGAAAAATCCCAATGGATAGAAAAGCATCTGCGTATAGTGCAGGATGAGCAGGGGAGAAGAAAAAAGGAAGCACCTATACAGAAACTTAGCTTAGAGGAGCTTCAAGAACTGGCAGAACAGGCATTGAAGGTTATCCCTGTAAAAGTTCGTTACTATGCAGAAAAAATCGGTGTGAATTATGGGCGCATTACCATTCGTAACCAAAAAACCAGATGGGGTAGTTGTAGTGCAAAAGGAAATCTGAATTTTAATTGTCTGCTCATGTTGACACCGGATGAAGTACAGAATTATGTAGTAATCCATGAACTGTGCCATCGAAAGGAGATGAACCATTCTTCAAAATTTTGGGCAGAGGTGGCAAAAACCATGCCAGATTATGAAAACTATAGAAACTGGCTGAAGGAAAATGGGGAAGGGATCATGAGGCGGATGCTAGGATAAAAATAGGAGCAACAGATGCAGTTATGAGAACCCTGGCTATTGCCGATAAATAGAAAAAGGGATTGGACGCTAAGAAAAATTTTTCGAGGGGGGGGGAACTTTATGAGAATAATGGATGTAGATCATAGTGAAAAATTATTTGCTCAGGATAATATGGCACAGGCGAGCTTAGGAGAAAAGGGGACAGTGGATGGACGGAATCTGAAGTTTCTACAGAAAGGGGATGCAGAGGAGCTCCGTAAAAAAGGAAATAAGCAGGCGGTTCGACGATTAGTTGAACAAATGCAAAAAGATGTAGATGCACAGCTGGAATTAGAAGAACGACAAATGAAGCAGGAACAATATGCATCAGAAAATTCTCAATGCATGGAATGTATTAAGGAGAATAAAGCTGCAGAAGAAGCTGTGCTTGAGACTGGAAGTGTATCAATGGATGATATTTCTGCTGGAGATATTTCCTTGATGGTTCGTAGTATAAATCGACCAGATACGTTAACAAAAGAAGATAAGGAAAGATTGGCTTCTTTCTCGCCAGATAAAGAGGTTGTAGTCAGAAGTAAGGCGGTGTATCAGATAAAGTCTAGAGAAATCCATGCGAATAATTTCACTAGAAAAGAGATTGGTAAAAGTATAGAAGAAACAAAAGTTGAACTGGAAAAAACACACGGAATGACAGATGCAAAAAAAGAAGCGGAGAGCATTCTGGAGCATACAGAAAAAAGTATATTAAGTGAGGCTCGAACATCTGGAATGGAACAGATAGAAAAGAAACAAAAAGAGGAAGAAGAAAAAGCAAAAGAACAGCAACAGAAAGAAGAAGATTCAGGCAATGGAGAAACATTACATACACAAGAGTTACAGCAACAAGTCGAGAGACAGGAATTAATACAAAATAAAGTGCTGAAAATAAAGGAAGAGGAACTTTTGATTGACGAGGACTTGATTGGATTGACTGTTGATGATACGATTTAGCAAAGGTAAAAAAACTTAAGAGGATAAAGACAAGCAGTATTCTATGGATAAAAACAGAATACTGCTTGTTTTTTTATGGAGTTCTTCTGATCCATCAGTTTCTACGGTATTTGGAAATAAACAGGTGTTAAAAGCAGATGGTACTGCAGTAAATGTTAGTGTCTTTGCATCCAGAGCTTATTTGAAAGGTACAACACCATATAATAATTATACACCGGAAGGTGGTTTCGAAGACAAAATAAACTTCGCAGACCACCGGTTATCAAATTCAATATGGAACAAACAGTAAATTCAAATATGAAAAAATCAAAACTGTAAGAAAGAATAAGATTGCATCGGTTACTGCTTGGAAACCCAAAGAAAAGAAACAGAGCGAGACTAAGTAAAGGAACCACTTTAGTGGTGAGCAGGAAGAAGAGGCTTGATGCACCGCCCTTTTAGTCTTGCATGTAAAATGCCCTTATAGGGCGAAAATCAAACCACCAGTTGAAGTGGTGGTTGCTGACTGAAAAACAAGATTTGAATCATTAAAAAAGTGTTTCTATAAGAAAAAACTTCCTATCTATGTACTAAGATAATGTTCCGTTTTTACTACAGGTAAGGCTGATGGATTGTGTCATAGATTTTATACATATTCCGTTGCTATATTTTTTTGCAGTAGCGGTTGCATTTGCAGTTGCTCCTGATTTGCTGGCAGATGAAC
>JBGVLO010000013.1:0-5537 GCA_045124315.1 Lachnospiraceae bacterium | reverse complement strand
ATGTCACAGCTCTTTGAAAGGAGAATGATTATGAGTAATGCAAAGAGACGTGACAATAAAGGTAGAGTACTTCAAATGGGAGAGTCGCAACAGGATGATGGAAGATATGTCTATCGTTATATGACTCCATTTGGTCAGAGAAAAGCGGTTTACAGTTGGCGTTTAACTGCTACGGATCCAACTCCGACAGGAAAGCGCAAAGAGAAATCCCTGAGAGAAAAAATCAAGGATATCGAGAAACAACTAAGATTAGAAACCTTTTGTGAGGACCTTACGGTATGTGAATTAGTTGAGAAGTATCTGATGACCAAGACCGGAGTAAAACACAGTACTCGTACAGGCTACAAATTTGTGCAAAATATTTTGGCAAAGGAACCTTTCGGGCAGAGGAAGATTGCAAGTGTCAAAACATCAGATGCAAAGATTTTTCTGATTAAAATGCAGGAAGATGGAAGAGGCTACAGTACCATTCATACAGTGCGAGGAGTTCTTCGTCCTGCATTTCAGATGGCGGCTGATGATGACATGATTATCAAGAATCCATTCCAGTTCGAACTTCACACAGTAGTAGTGAATGATAGTGTGAAGAGGGATGCACTCACGAGGGAACAGGAGAGAAAGTTCTTGCAGTTCATTCAGGAGGACGGGCATTACAGTAGATACTATGATGCAATTTTTATTCTGTTCAAGACAGGACTTCGTATCAGTGAGTTCTGTGGTTTGACGATTAAGGACATTGATTTTAAGAAGAATGTTATTAAGGTAAGCCATCAGCTCCAGCGTACCAGCGATATGAGATATGTTTGTGAGAAAACCAAGACAGAGAATGGTATTCGCGAGATTCCAATGAATTCGGAAGTAATGGAGGCATTCAAGCGTATTATCAAGAATCGTCCCAAGCCAAAGATTGAGCCGATTGTAGACGGGTACTCAGGGTTTCTTTTCTTAGACAAGAATGGTAAACCGAAAGTAGCATTACACTGGGAGAAATACTTCCAGCTTTCCGTTGAAAAATACAATAGCATTTACCGCGTACAGTTACCGAAGATTACGCCGCATGTGTGCAGACATACGTTTTGTACGAATATGGCAAAGTCCGGTATGAATCCAAAGGTATTGCAGTATATTATGGGACACGGGGACATATCTGTAACCCTTGATACCTATACGCATATAAAAGCGGAGGATGCAATTGCAGAGATGGAAAGGCTTGATTTGCTGACCGAAAAAGAGGCATAGAAAAAAGCAAGATGCTATACGCGGGAAAAATCGTGGCATAAATTGATTTTTGTTTTATGACAAAACAAGAGTTTTTTTGTGTTAATATGCCATGGAAAGGCTTGCAATCCCAGTATTTATGCGGGATTGTAAAAATTTATGCCAGCCCAAAACCGTGGCATAAAAATTTTAATTGAACTAAGTCGCTGTGCGACAGCCTGCCAAGGTTGTGGTTGCAGCGATTCTTTTATCTAAAAACAAAAAGGCAGTTGAAGCTTTCTTAAAAAGTATTTATAGTTTAAGTTGACTAGACCAAAACTAAATACAAAGAAAGTCACTGCCTATGAAAAGATTATCATGTGAGTCCTCTTTATTCAAGAGGCTATTTTATATTCATGGACCTCCGTGGTTGTAGTGATTGTTGAATTTACTACTATTACGGAGGTTATTTATGTACAAAAAATATTTTGATGAATTAGAAAAAGCGTGTGCAATACGCAATCGTAAAGAAGGAACTTTAATCACTTACAAGCATTACATAAAGAAATTTTTAGACTGGAGTGGGAAGAAGCCGGAAGATGTCACCCTAGAAGATGCAAGAGATTTTATATATGAATTACGAGTTGATAAAAAGATGTCAACTCAATACTGCAACGGAATTAATGCAGCGCTAAAGTTTTTCTATAGACATGTATTGCATAAATCATGGGATCAGGATGTTGTGCCGAGGATGACAAACGATCTTAAACTACCAGAGGTTATGCCTCTTGAAAGTATTGAAAAAATGATTGATGCAACTACAGAGATACGCAATAAAGCTATTATATCATTACTTTATTCATCAGGCTTAAGAGTTGGTGAATTATGCAGACTCGCTCCAGGTGATATCTACATGAGCACTATGCAAGTACATATACGAGGCGGAAAAAATCATTGGGATCACTGGACGCTTCTTTCACAACATTCTCTAGATTTACTAACAGAATACTGGAGAAGTTATCCTGTTCAAAGAGAATACCTTTTTGTTGCACTTCAAGCTCCACATAAACCACTTAAAAAAAGTGGTGTTGAAGCAATGGTCAAAAAAATAGGCAGATTAGTTGGAATTAGCAACGCACATCCTCACACTTTGCGCCATTCCTTTGCAAGCCATATGGTGGAACAGGGAGTATCACTTGAAAATATACAGGCGATGATGGGACATCGTGACGCGGATTCGACACATAAATACATTCATGTTTCAAACAAATCTCTTATGGGAATCAAGAGCCCACTTGATCATCCTGCCAAGAAAAAGAAAGGCAGGAAAAAGAAAAATGAACAGTAATGTAACAATGCAGGATGTATTTGAAAGATTTTTGCCAGAGTATTCAGAAATCAAGAACTTTTCAGACCGACAATACCTTGCAGTAAAATGTATTCAGAAATGTCGAACAGCCGAAATGGGTGCACATGTAAGCGAATGTGAAGCATGCAACACCAGGTACATTCATTATAATTCATGCAAAAACAGACACTGCCCGATGTGCCAGGGTATGGATGTGGATGAGTGGATAGACTTACAGCAGGAAAATGTTTTAAATACCACCTACTTTCATACAGTGTTTACAATGCCGGAGGAAATATATCCACTAGTGTATTCAAACCAGAAGTTACTGTATGATGCTCTTTACCATGCAGCACATAAAACGCTGACGGAAATGTCGGAAAATCCTAAATTTCTGGGAGCAAGAATTGGATATATTTGTGTGCTTCACACATGGGGAAGCAGGATGAATTACAGACCGCATCTGCATACAATAGTTCTTGGTGGAGGACTTGATAAAAAGAATCAGTGGGTAGATAAAAACAGAAAAATGTTTTTTCCATTACCGATTATGGAAGCCATCTTTCGTAAAAACTATCTAGACGAATTGAAAGCACTTAGGAGGGAAGAAAAACTGGAGTATCACGGAAGTGCAACAGAATTTAGAAATCATTACAGATTTAAAGAATTACTGGATGTACTGTACTCAAAAACGTGGCTGGTGTATATGAAAGAAGCGTTTAACGGTGCTCTTTCGGTAATCAACTATCTTGGTAGATATACCCACAGAATCGCAATCAGTAACAGAAGAATTATAGGAATCGAAGGCGATAAAGTCATCTATATGGCAAAGGATTACACAGATGGCGGAAAAATGAAGGAAACATCAGTGCCAGGAACTGAATTCATACGAATGTTTCTCATGCATGTACTGCCGAAAGGATTTGTAAGAATACGCCATTACGGACTTTTGTCATGCCGATGTAAAAAAGATAAAATGACACTTTGCAGGAATCTTTTGGGGTGTGAGCAATATATATCGAAGCTAAGAGGAAAAAGTGTCGCGGACAAGATAAAGATTCTATATAAGCATGATATCTGTAAATGTAAGAAATGTGGCGAAACCTTGAAAACATACAAAGTAGACGGAAGATATATGCTTTGTTAAATATGGAAACTGAATACTGTTTTTGAAACCTCTTAAACAGAGGTTTATTTGTCGTGCGGTAAAACAGTTTTAAAACATAAAAAGGTAGTGTATCACGGGTATATAATATATAATCATAGGTAAAGCTGTGAAATTGAAAATCCACAGTTATTGTCTAGAGGGACGCGACTAAGTTCAACACGGAAAAATCGGTGTGCAGTTCGAAGAAAAGGGTAGATTGATTAAGAGGGAAATCTGCTTTTTTCTTCGCCCTGACGCCGATTGTTTCCGATACTATTTATGCCAATTTTTATGCCAATCCCCCGAGAAAATACGCTCTATTTTGAGAAGATATGACAAAACAGCAAAAACAACAAAAACCCCACAAACCCAGTATTTACGGGCATTTGAAAGGATTTGAGAACATATGAAAGACAAAATAAAAGTCCTCATGATTTGCCACGGCAACATCTGCCGTAGCACCCTTGCCGAGAGTCTCTTTACCCACATGGTAAAGCAGAAGGGCATAGAGGATATATTTTATATTAATTCAGCTGCTACCAGTAGGGAGGAGATTGGAAATGGACCTCATTACGGAACGGTAAAAAAGTTACGTGAAATGGGAGTTCCGGTAGTCCCTCATCATGCTGTTCAAATGACAAAGCAGGATTATGAGGTATACGATTATCTGATTGGCATGGATACCGCCAATATTCGCAATATGAATCGGATTGCCGGAGGTGACCCGGATGGAAAAATATACAAAATACTTTCTTTTGCAGGCAGCGGAAGAGATGTGGCAGATCCTTGGTATACCGGAGATTTTGATGTCACTTATGATGATGTGCTGGCCGGCTGTGAGGGATTTTTGGAATACTTAGCTACATTAGGAAAATTGTAATACATTAGAAAGTTAAAGTTTTCATTTGGGTTTCATAATCCCGAAATCTATCGGCGTTTTTGGGCAGAAAGGCAGAATATGAAAATAAAAAAGAGCAATTTAATACATATCCTAGAGTATTTGCTTCTGGCGTTTGGCATTCCTTTGCTGTGTATTTTATTATGTAGATTGACATGGATAAAAGAGAATGGTGCATTAAGTTTTATACTATATGGTATAGAGGGGGCTTCGCCAACACTTGCAGTAATCATCCTGATGTTTATCCAGAATAAAAAATCAGGATTGATGAAATATTTGTATGAGAAGTACATATGTAATTTAGATTTGAAAAAATGCATACTAGGATTTTTTATTCCCTTTATTCTTTTAACGTGTGCAAAGATAGTGGCAATGTTTTTCGGTGATACAAATCGTTTTATATCACCAATAACATTTCGGAAAATATTGATTATATCATGGGCTCTAATTGCAGAAGAATTGGGCTGGAGAGGTTTTTTACAGGATAAACTTAAAACACTAATTTCGGATACATATATACCATTCATTGTGGGAATTATCTGGGCATTATGGCACTATCATTTTATACTATCAGGTTCTATGGAAGTTCCTATTCTTGCCTTTACATTGGGATGCATTTTTGAAAGTTATGGTTATTTTGCAGTAACGAAACTTGCTAAAAACAATATTGTTCCAGCGTGTATCTGGCATTTTACAGGGAATATGATGTTCAATTTGTATCGATTTGATCCGCAATGGCATAATGGTGGATTAACCTTTTATTGGATTGCTACAGTGTTTTATTCTGTAAATATTGTCATATTTATTGTGTATGGTAAAAAGCAAAGGAAACATCTGTGCTAGATGTGAAAGAGAGGTTAAGGTAAGGTAAAACTATCAGATGCAAAAGCATGGTTGATTAAGCTTCAGGCAGATGGTAGGGGATATAGCACCATTCATTCAGTCCG
>JBGVLO010000012.1:0-3223 GCA_045124315.1 Lachnospiraceae bacterium | reverse complement strand
ATAGACCGCCCTAACCAGGCATGGTCAATCGACATTACATATATTCCAATGAAGCATGGTTTCTTGTATTTAACAGCCATTATAGACTGGCATAGCCGTTGTATCGTAGGCTGGGAACTGGATGACACTTTGGATACACGTGCCTGCATAGAAGCATGTGAAAAAGCATTTAAAGTTGCAAAACCAGAGATCCTTAACTCAGATCAAGGCTGCCAATTTACCAGTCAGAAATACAAGGATTTTCTCAAAGCAAACAAAATCAAGCAAAGCATGGATGGAAAAAGCCGTTGGGCTGATAACATCATGATTGAACGCTGGTTCCGTACATTCAAGTACGAAGAAGCATATCTTACCGAATGGAAAAATATCAAAGAAGCACGCCAGGCTATCGCTGCTTATATTCATAAGTACAACTTTGAGCGTTGCCATTCTGCAATCGGTAATGTTCCTCCAGCGTCCGTATACTATCCAGCTATGCTGTATGAAGCCGCTAAGGAAGCTGCCTAATTGGAGACTGTCACTGGGGAGATTCTATCTTCCCATAACCATGGATATCAGTTCATTATAAAAGTCTTAGATTTTTGTCTTGACAACTGAACCATTATAGTAAACACCAGGAGGCAAGAATGAAAAAGTATTTTAGAACAATTGGTATGGTTTGCAGTATCAGTATCGTTGCAATAGCTACAGTTTTTTCGGCAGGGTGCGGAACGGAGAAACCGAAAGAGAAAACAACAAAAGAAAACGTAACAGAAGAAATAATATCCGAGGAAGTAAACAACAATGGAAGTTTTCTGGTAACAGTAGGAGATGTGTTATATTTTCGTGATTATCCTGTTTCTTCGATGGAGACGGTTTCCATAGGGAAAGGACATATGGGTAAAATTTCTGCTGGTAAGAAAAGTCATATATGTTCTTATGATAAAACAACTGGAAAAGTAACGAAACTTGCAGAAGATGAATATGGTGGAAAATTGTATTACAGCGGTGATGCTATCTATACAAACAATGAAAATAGTGATGCACCCCAATATGCGAAAATTTCATTGAAGGATGGCTCCGTAAAAGAATTGGGAGAAGGACGAATAGATGGCATATCGGAGGACGGTGCATTGCTGGCAATTGAAGAAATGAACAACAACAATGAGAACAAAATCACCGTGGTTCGTACAACGGATCAGAGCCAGGTCACAACTATCGAAAAGAAAGATGCATTGGTAAATTATATCGGCTTCTATAAGAATAGTCTGGTGTATGAATGGGATGAAACGGTCATATATGATTCAAAGAAGGACGAAAAGGTATCTGATTTTTCGGATTATTATGCAGTACATCATATTTGTCAACAGGATTTAAATAGTACAGATGAGGTATCCCTTGGAACAATTACTCTTCCATTTATGGAAGATATAGGTAAGGGAGAGGTTTCAATCGAGAATGGAAATGCAACTGTGAAAGGATATCGGGATATTTATTTTAACGAAGGAATCATAAGTGGAAACCAAGTAGGTGTAAGTTATCAAGTTGCAGAAGGAACCGGATCCATTTTTTCTTACGGATATATTGCAAGTGCCACATTGGGACAGGCAGATTCTTTGGAACAGGTGGAGTATATCAGAGGTACAGCAATGGAGGACGCTTTGCCGGATGGAGAGAAAGGGAATACTTCTTATGATGAGATGCCACAGATTTGGTTTGACAAGGAAAAAAAGCTGGTTTGTGGTATGCATAGATGGAACAGTGCATACCTTTCTGGAAATACTTTGATTTATATAGATGAAAATGGAAAAGAACAGGAAGTAACGAAAGAATAGGTAAAAGAAGATGGCTCAGTGAAAGTGTTTCAAGTAGAAGAAGCAAATTAAAAGTAAAACAAGAAAAATCCTAAAATAGATTGAAGATATACAATGAGGAGACATTTATATGAAAAGAGGAATAAATAAAAAAATAATATTGATACCTATAGTTGTGATTGTTACAATATTGGTTGTTAATGGTAGTTGTTTAAAAAATCAAACAAGAAAACGGGTTGAATGTAATACAGAAGTTAGTAATAAAAAGGAAGTTAATTTAAAATATTGTAATGTTGCAAGGGAAGAAACTATTCCTGAGGTCTTTGCAATCGGGGTGAATGGAAAATATGAACCTGGATATGATTCTGGAAACGAAGGTGAATATAAATAAGGCTAATGGGTCAGGATCAGTTTGGCCATATAAATATAAATACCTAGAATAAGGAGTTGAGAGTATTATGAAGAAAAGTTCTTTTTTACTAGCGGGTGTTCTAATGTGTGCAGCTATTTTGGGTGGATGTGGAACAAGTAATAATGATGCTAGTGTAAGCAGTCAAAAAACTGCAACCATGGAAACAGAAACCATTGAAGTTTCTACAATAGATGATGCACAGAAAACGGAAGAGCCTGTAGAAGTAACAGAGAATACACTGTATTTTTCGTGTAATACAAATGAGAAAAACACACCAGGTTGTGTTCCTGCCAATGAGGCAGAAGGCGAAGGGATAGATTGTTTCTTTGTTTCAGAGGAATATCTATTTCTTGATGATACGGTTGGAAATCGTATTTTGGTTTATAAAGATTTTACATATGATCATGAAATTCCATTGTCTGAGAATCAAGATGTACAGGACATGTTTTATGACTCTGATGATAATGTTTTGAAAACTATATATGAAAACAAAAACAATACGGATTCAACCCATTATTACTATATGGAGATTTCTGTGGAAGATAGTAGCATTACAGCAGATAAAGAACTTAGTGATGCCCAAAATATATTACTGGACTTTTATTTTGATGCTGCTGGAAATCTGAATACTCATTTTAAAGGTGATGAAAGTACAGAAGAAAAATTGTCTATATATAGTAAAATAAAAGAAATTCTTCCAAATAACTATGAATGTGAATGTTGTTATGAAAATATAGACACAGGAGAAAGTATATATTCCGTATTCGACGATAAAAATGGACGTGATTGTAGTTCTATTCTTTTGTTTGAAAATGGAGAGATTGCAAAATATGCAGTGCCACAAGAATATTTAGTAGTACAGAGCCGATTAAAAAAAATGGGTGGAAATTTGTATGAGTTAGTTCCTGAAGAGGATAAAATTGAAATCTACATGTTAGCTGAAAAAGACTTATTGAAACATAAGTTGGAAAGCTATATTTTGGCTTGTGAGTAATACAAGCGGTAGTTTATTAGTTAA
>JBGVLO010000011.1:0-5010 GCA_045124315.1 Lachnospiraceae bacterium | reverse complement strand
TAACTGTTCTAATGAGTTACACATATTATCATCTCCATTCTGAAATAGCTCCATAAATTTATCCTTCAACTCCTGATTAACCCTTTGAAATGCATGCTCATACCAGTCCTTCCACAGATTCTGATCTTCCTTGCTTAACTTCCTCACCCGGTCGCTCAAATCCTTTACATTTTCCAGCCAGGCTTCCTTTGTGCGAAACTGGTCGGCCAGTAAGATATTGTCGATAAGTGTATTCCTTTTTTTAATCTCTCCACGGTCCAGTTTACACACATTGATGAGAATATATTCGAAATCACACACATATCCATTAAACCTGTCACTGTGTGCCACCTTATCCTTGAAATGTAAGGGAGCAGTCCAATCGGGTGCACCATTATATAAAACCAATGGAATGATTGGCGGAAGCCGGTAGTCCTTCCTCTTTCTCCGCTTCTCGTCTGTATTTTTAAAAAAGTCCATCCATATGGCAGTCATGTATACCAACAGGCGAAATGGCATCGTAAAATCATTTTTGCTCTGCATTTCCTGCAAAAAGAAAATGTAAACTTCCTCCACACTTTCCCTGCTTAAGCCTCCCAAATGTATCTTATATACCAAATCTGACTCATAAGTATCAAACTGATCCGTGACGAATTCTTTATTTACCAATTCAATATCATCCACAGTAAGATCCAACATCCAGTCAAATCCTACATACTTCTTAATAAAATCAAGAAAGTTCTTCTTCACAGAAAAGATCCTTTTATACCCCTTATCATGGGGCTGGTGCTCTTTTGTATCTTGCATAAACTCTACCTCCATTATACCCACAATCCATCCAACCGTCTACTTCAAAATTCAATGCCGCAGCAAAAATAGAATATACGTTCGGTTCGCAATTAAAAATATATGGCTTCTTCAAAAGAAGCCAATACAAACGTTTGTTCTATTTTATCATGTACCCCCACGGCTGTCAAACATTCGAAAGAGCAGCTAATTACAAAAATAGCAAACAAGAGCAACCGAGGTAGAAACGGTTACTCTTGTTGTCAACATATCGACTATGAAACGCTTAGAATTTATATTTCCATGCAGTTACATGCAGCAATAAATCATTATAATCCTCATCACAACCGTCTTCGACCATAATTGTATAACTTATTGCAAGCAAATCATCTGTAGCATTTTTTATTTCCAATTTAGATACTCTACAATCAAATGTAGCTCTGGTTTCTGGTATATCAATACATAATTCTACACCATCTGAAATTACCTTTTCAATAATTCCATGACAAAAAGGCTCAATCTCTATCGATCTTCTCTTTTCATCCATGTATATATTTTGAGTATTCTTATCTGTCATCTTAAGTAAGATTTCATACGCCGCCTGAGTAGTATATTCCCACAGCACATAGAAATCTTTCGGAATATCCAAAATGATTCCCTTTTGTAATTGCTCGGCCGTATAACATAATTCACTAGTCATAGGTATCCCTTCTTTCCTTCTTTCATTTCTAACCAAAGAAATTGCTCAATTTTTGTTTCCTTCGCATCCGTTGCCTGAATTGTAATAGGGAAACATCCGCCACTTACTGTTGGAGTACCTGAAATAATTCCATTTAAGGAGCATTCCATTCCATGGGGCAATGAATCCACATAGAAGCAATAAGGCTTTATCCCACCCTCGCAAAAAATTTGTTGATGATAGTTTTCACCTACATATGCACTTGGGAGACTTTTAGTCAGAAATTCAAATGCTTGTATCTTATTTCTAATGTAAAAGGTAATGTTTCCATATGTATACATTCCATTCTTTACATCTTCCACTTTAATTGTTACTGTTTTCAGGCATTCTTCCACACAAGTTCCCCATATTTTACCTGTAGTTTCTTCTAATTGCAGGGATGCTGGTAAATTGTTTTTCGGTACTGACCATTTGCATTTGTTTTCTTTTGTACCCTCGCATTGAAGTATAATACAAATTTCTTCACCAATATTACAAATTTGTACAGGCATACAAATAAATTTCAGCATTTATTTTAACGCTCCTACTCGTCTTAATAGTCTCTGATCTGCATCGGAAAAAGGGATGGCTCCTTCACTATCCAATTTAGACTGCTGTTTTTCGCATAATTCTTTCCAGGTAGTTGTACTCGTATTAAATTGTATCATGCCTGATAAGACATCATCCTGCGTAATTCCATAATCTTTGAAGTTTAGATTATACTTATTTTTTTGTGTATCACCGGCAACTGGCGAAATATCCTGCATCACCGTAATTTTGATACCGGATTTTGCAGTTAATTCACAATAAGTCATATCAGCAGATGCTGCCCCTGAAATGAGCAATCCATCTGTGTCAGCTGAAATATTGTACCCATACACATTTATAGATGATCCCAAATTACCTACAATCAAATTTTCTATGTGTATCTTGGCACTAACCACTCCATCTCCTGCATTCGAAGTATTTCCAACTGTAGCTAATTGCAACATTCCATCCGGAGATTTACAATTTGATAATTGCGAAGATAACTCCTGCTTACAAGTAGCCGGAATTGAATATAATAAGGAGTTTCCATTATCATCTACCGGAAACTGCACCGTTTTCTCAACATTGGAACAGTTAAACGCATACAATTTCAACTCGCTACTCTCCGGCGAAGAATACATGCCGATTCTCATATCATCAAATGATACATAATTCTCAGAAAGCCTTGTTCCTGTTTCCTCATCTGTAACTAATGAACTGATACCACCTGCAATTACTTGACATACCTTTCCAATTAAAATCCCACCTGTTAATAATGTACTGATTAAACCCATATCACATTCCTCTCCTTCCTCATTTTCCTTTAACACTACTATTGTTTTATAATCAAATTCTACAACCGTTGAAAAAATAGTACTTTTCCAAGGAAGTATCCTTTCATTATCTGCAATCGTCATATCTCCTATGTATTGTGTGTATGCATCCTCTACACTCGAAAGGAAACACTGGTATATTATCTTTTTTGCATCGCAAGACGGGACAACCAATTTGAATTCTTCTTGTTTCATAGAAAATTCAAAAAAATCCATCTTCCAGATAGTTCCTTTCTCTTCATTATCATTTACTTTATTTATACATATCGGTATATTCCCTTCACTGGAAATTAATGTCGTTTCATTCCAATCCACATCCGTCCAATAATCAATGGGAACCCAGATTGTCTCTTTAGAAGCAATATGATAACAGATGCGGCTATCATCTTCCTTTCGCTTCGGTAAAAGAAGGTGCACATTGTACCTATTACTATTTTCTATTTTCATCCATCTATCTTCAGTTAGGGAAAAGCAACAATTTGCATACATCACTTGTCCGGTGCCAGACACTAACATATCTTGCATATATTTTCCGACCATAATTTCTAACAATTCCATATTACTTCTCCCCAAGTCCCGACTAAGTTATATAAACTATCAAATAGTTTTATTAACTCTCCTGTTTCGTGATTCAGGAAATACACAGGTGCATCGTGATTGTCTCCATTTTTTATGTCTAAATAATATATGTTACCATAACCATCCTCAGCAAACGGAACCTGTGTAGTAACCAAATTCTTCGGATAATTTTCATTGGATTGCATCATGGCTACTGTTTCTTGTAACTTAAACTTATAGTCACCTATTATCGGATATAATTGTGCCAAAAGATAGTCTTCATTACTATTTACTCCCAGTATTTTGGGTCGAAAATTGTCATTTACATACTTCTCATAAAAGTCAAGTAGTGATGCTGGGAAAACATACTTCGGATAATATTGTGTTTGTATATCCCGTAAAGATTTTTCTACATCAACAGACATGTTATCCTCTTTGCTATGAAACGAATTCGTTCTCAACACATCTGTTTCACAAAGCATTTTAGATTCGCTATATAAACCAGACTCTTGTCCTTGCCTGTATGCACCTACATGAAAAATTGTCTGACAATGTAACCAACGATCTACTAACTGCATATGGAACCATGCTGTGTTTGGATCAAAATAAATATTATATACATGATGCCATGTACAACCGAATGGAGAATATCCATTTCGCGAGATCCCTGCTTGGATATTTGCATACCGAAAATCTTTGTATCGGCTCCCTTGTAATTGCATATCAAATTCTACGTACCCAACATGGAATAATGGAGAATAATACCAAGGATTTGGACGTTGTGTAATAATAGAAGAAACCAAATTTCCAAATACTTGTTCATAAGGTCTATTGTAGCCCCATCTGAGATTCGATTCTATCGTATCACCATCTTGTTCCGATTTTGAAATTACATTTTCTATTTCCACTACTCATCACCTAATTCCCCTCTCATAACTCATTACTGTTCACACGCCTGCATAAGCAGCGGTGTGAACAGTAGAACCATAACTCCTACTTTCATCATGGGTTATACCCATATATAATTGACCCAAAATGTAATCTACCATTATATTACCATAAATTTACAATAAAAGAAACTGCCACTCGAGGCCAATTTTTGTCTTTTCATGCCAAACTGCACACGGTAGACTTTCATACGGTATTTTCGTTACCGAAAATACCTACCGGTAAACAGTATCAATGTTGAACCCAAAACAGAATATATGTTCGATTAGTAGCTAAAAATATATGGCTCCTTCAAGAAAGAAGCCAATGTAAACTTTTGTTCTGTTTTATCATCTCCCCCGGTCCATACCCAATGGTCATGCCAATGACGTTGTTATACATATCATCCACCTGAAACAAGCCCAAATGTGTCTTGTACTGGGTGATCTCAATCAAGAGACTGAAACAAAGCCCCAGCAACCACACCCGGTATAATCTGCGAACCCATGGAAAGAGCAGATAGGTTAACAGACCAAGGGATACAAACATTATAATGTGCTATCTCTAACCACACAAATACACAATTTCATCCAACAAACGTTCAATAAGCTTATAAATATCTACAGACGGATTCATCTGTGTAATATCCTTATCCATATCTTTTCCGGTATCTCTCCAATG
>JBGVLO010000010.1:0-2098 GCA_045124315.1 Lachnospiraceae bacterium | reverse complement strand
GTGAACTACCCATTGTCTAAAGCCAATGGGCTTCCTGCTTCATCGACCTCGTAACCTACTATCTCCACAGGCGTTTATTCGGGCAGTCCCTGCCCTATCTATTTCTTTATGCTATTTGTCTTAGTCCTTCTGCTAATATATTTTTTGCTGCATTTATATCCCTGTCATGTTCCGCTCCACATTTCGGACATATCCATGTCCTCACCGACAAATCTTTTGTATCCGAATTCTGATACCCACATACAGAACATAATTGACTGCTGGCATAAAATGTATCTATTTTGATATATTTCCTGCCATTCCATTTTGCCTTATACTCTAACTGTCTTGTCAGCTCATACCACGATACATCACTTATGGCTTTTGCCAAATGATGATTCTTTATCATATTTTTTATCTGTAAATTCTCTGAAACTATCACTTGGTTTTCGCTGATAATCTCATGTGAAACTTTATGCAGATAATCTTTTCTGGTATTCCTTATTTTCTCATGGCATAATGCTATCTTTTTCTTTATTTTATAATAGTTTTTACTTCCCTTTTCTTTATGTGACAGTTTCCTTTGCAGCCTTACCAGTTGTTTTTCGTATTTCCTTATTATTTTTAGATTCTCATATATCTTCCCATCGGAAGTAATGCATAAATCTTTAATTCCTAAATCTATTCCTATGCTATCTTTTGTATGTACTAGCTCCTTATGCTCAGTTTCCACAAGTATGGACACATAATATTTTCCACTGGAAACCTGCGAAACAGTCACTGACTTAATCTGTCCACTAAAATTCCTATGTAACTTTGCTTTTACCTCTTTTAATTTTGGCAATTTTATCTTACCATTCTCATAATTTACTGTTATATTTCCATTTGTGTAATTGGTTGTATATGACTTACAGTTGTCATGTTTTCTCTTGAATTTTGGATATCCTGCATGTACCCTAAAAAATTTCTGATATGCAGAGTCCATATTGTAAATTGCGTTGGTCAGAGCAAATTTGTCCACTTCTTTTAACCATTCATACTCTTTCTTTAATTCTCTGTTACAATAATTATTACAATCTGTTTTACTAACAGACCTTTTCTCTTTCTCGTATATTTCTTTCCGGTATGCCAATGTCTGGTTATAAACAAAACGACAACAGCCAAATGTTTTTGCAATCTGTATTCTCTGTTCGCTATTAGGATATATCCTGTATTTATATGCTTTTAGCATTGGCTATCACCACCTTCTTACCCTTGATTCTCTATATATTTTCTTAACATCTCTTCTGAAACATTTCCTACACTGCAGACAAAATATCCGTCCGTCCAAAAAGTATGCTCTTTCCAAAAATGTTTTCGTAAATAATTCGGATATCTTTCCCAAATATGATATGTTGTATAACTCTTCATTAGATTTACTATTTTACTAATAGACATTGTTGGTTCTGTTTCTATCATGTAATGAATATGGTCTTTATCTGTCTCCATATATCTGATAATGACTTTATGCTTCTGACATATCTCATAAGAAAACTGCTTTATATCATCTGATATTTGTTTTGACATCAGCAATTTCTTTCTATATTTGCATACGAAAATAATATGATACTGTAGCAAATACTTGTGTCTGTTTTTTGATTTCCATGTTCCAATAACGCAAGTATAGCACAAGCCACTACTTTCGGCTACCTTAACCCACCGTCTAAAGCCAGTGGGATTGCGGTAGCCCTGTTTCAATGGATTCCACATTTTCAGGGCTGCCGTTCATATTGGTATAGACATCGATGCTCTGGTAATATACCGTGGCAGTCTCTCCGCCAAATTCAACCGTCTTTCCGCTGTCCGTTCCATTCACATAGACGTTATACGTTCCAGTTGCTTCAGAGGTATCTGCCATAAAGGTATACTGGCAATTCTCTCCATCATAAGCCATGGTAAATTTCTTGCTTCCGCCCTGATAAAGTTCTACACTGTCGGCTCTTGCTTTCTCCCCGTCCTGATATACTTCTACGGTTGCCGTTGCATAGGTGCGAGGTTGCTCAAAGGATTGTCCTGCAATCTTAAGAACTCCACTTCTTGCTTCCACACCTTCTGTCTCTACCCATACGGCTGTCAAGGT
>JBGVLO010000009.1:0-72747 GCA_045124315.1 Lachnospiraceae bacterium | reverse complement strand
GAAGAAGAGCAGGAAGAGGAACCAAAGAATGATTCAGATAAAAAGAAAAAGAAGGAACATCCGGCACTTGGAGAACCTGGTATTCATCATGTAAAAGGAAGCGGAAAACCGTTGCCGGCAGGAACAAAATTGACTTTTGCCCTAGTGGGAAATCAGAATTGCGGAAAGACTACACTTTTTAATCGATTGACTGGTTCGAATCAGCATGTGGGAAATTTTCCAGGAGTTACAGTTGATCGAAAAGATGGAGCAATCATAGGACATAAAAATACAGCAATTACGGACCTTCCCGGCATTTATTCAATGTCACCATATACCAGTGAGGAATTAGTTTCAAGAAATTTTGTGCTGAATGAACATCCACATGCAATTATTAATATTATAGATGCAACGAATATTGAGAGAAATCTGTACTTAACCATGCAGCTTCTGGAGATGGGAAGACCAATGGTAGTAGCGGTAAATATGATGGATGAGTTGACTGGTAATGGAGGCTCCATTGATATAAACAGGATGGAAGAAATGTTAGGTGTACCTGTTGTGGCAATTTCTGCAGCAAAGAATTTTGGAGTGGATGAGCTGATCACCCATGCGTTGCATATTGCAAAATATCAGGAAGAACCGGTCAGACAGGATTTTTGCTCAGAGAGTGATAATGGTGGAGCAGTACATAGGTGTTTGCATAGTGTGTCTCATTTAATTGAGGATCATGCAAAGCAAGCTGGAATTCCAAGAAGATTTGCATCCTGTAAAGTTGTAGAGGGCGATGCACATATGTTTGAGCAGTTGCAATTGGATCAGAACGAATTGGAGACCTTGGAACATATTACAATTCAGATGGAAAAGGAGCGAAAATTAGATCGAAGTGCGGCTATTGCAGATATGCGTTTTGCTTATATTGAAAAGGTATGCAAGGCTTGCGTGAAAAAGCCCCACGCCAGTAAGGAAAGACTTCGAAGCCAGAAAATTGATAAGATTTTAACGGGAAAATTTACCGCTCTTCCAGTATTTTTCGGAATTATGATCACCGTATTTTATTTGACATTTAATGTAAT
Organism: Lachnospiraceae bacterium; assembly: GCA_045124315.1. Taxonomy (GTDB): domain Bacteria; phylum Bacillota; class Clostridia; order Lachnospirales; family Lachnospiraceae; genus CAG-411. Next base: position 71,692 of record JBGVLO010000009.1, on the reverse strand, counting down.
CGGTGCATGGCTGCAAGAGTTGCTTGAAATAGGAATCGGTTTAGTGGCAGATAAGACAGAACAACTTTTAGAAGCTGCAAATGTAAATACAGTACTTCACAATCTGATTATAGACGGGATTTTTGAAGGTGTGGGTGGTGTCCTTAGTTTCTTACCAATTGTGGTGGTTATGTTCTTCTTTTTATCATTGTTAGAGGATAGCGGATACATTGCAAGAGTCGCATTTGTAATGGATAAAATGCTTCGAAAAATTGGACTTTCAGGCAGGAGTATTGTGCCATTGCTAATAGGATTTGGATGTACAGTACCAGCTGTTATGTCTACCAGGACACTGCCAAGTGAAAGAGATCGTAAGATGACGATCTTACTTACTCCATTTATGAGTTGTACAGCAAAGCTTCCTATTTACGCTTTTTTTGTAAATTCTTTTTTTCCAGGGAAAGGCGGATTGGTAATGTCTGGATTATACCTTGGTGGCATTGTAACCGGTATACTCGTAGCTTTTTTGTATAAGGGTGTATTGTTTAAAGGAGAGGCAGTTCCATTTGTAATGGAGTTACCTAATTATAGATTGCCAGGCATGAGGAGCACCGTGCAATTGATGTGGGAAAAAGCAAAAGATTTTTTGCAAAAGGCTTTCTCGGTGATTTTGATTGCAACAATTGTGATTTGGTTCTTGCAGAGTTTTGATATACAGTTTAATTTAGTAGAAGATTCTTCGAAGAGTATCATGGCGTTATTAGCCAGTAAAATTGCACCAATCCTGAGACCGTTAAATCTTGGGGATTGGAGAATATGTACTTCATTAATTAGTGGATTTATAGCTAAGGAAAGTGTAGTATCTGTTTTGGAAGTGTTATTTGCTGCAGAAGGAGGAGTACAGACTGTGCTTTCACCAGTTGCGGCAGGTTCCTTGCTGATCTTTAGTTTATTGTATACACCATGTGTAGCGGCAATCGCTTCTGTGAAGAGAGAATTGGGGGCCAGGTGGGCAGTCTTTATGGTAATCTGGCAGTGTATAGTGGCTTGGATTATGGCATACGCTTTCCACTTGGTTGCTTCGTTGATTCTATAAACTTGAAAAGTAAAAGAGCCGGTTATTAAAAATAACCAGCTCTTCTTTTCTCACATATATATGTGAGAGGGAGAAAAAAATAAATTCGGACTTTTCAGTCCTATATGAAAATGAAAAAAATGAAAAAAAGTATGGTCTTATAATAGCATGATAATTTTTAAGTGTCAATATAAAATCGTTAAAAAGTGATGAAAATTAAAATAAAATTCACAAATTCGTAAAATAATATAAAAGTTGGAAATATTTTCTTGATATTCAGCTTTTTATTTCTTTGTTTTGTAATAATTGCCAGGTATATTTTGGATAAAAAGGATTTGTTTAAAAATGATTCCGTGTAACGGAAAATATGTACGAAATTTGAAACGGAATAGAATGGGAGAGTATGGATATACTTACAAATGAGTAGGAAAATGAAAGTTTTGGATTGTTGCTTTTCTTGAGAAGGAAGTAGCAGTAGAAAGGAAATTAGTATGGAAAATGAGGATACCATAAAATTGCTAAAAGAATGTGATTCGGGGACAAAAATGGCAGTTGCCTCTATAGACGAGGTGTTGGAACATGTTTCTGAACCGGAATTGAAAGAAATATTAGAAAAAAGTAAAAACCATCATAAAGAACTTGAAATAGAAATTGAAAAACTGTTGCAGGTAAACAGGGAAGAAGATAAGCAGCCCAACCTGATGGCCAAGAGTATGTCATGGATAAAATCCAATGTAAAGCTGGGCTTGGATCACAGCGATGCTACAGTAGCAGATTTGATCACAGATGGCTGTGATATGGGAATAAAAAGTTTGAAAAAATATCTCAATAAGTATCAAAATGCAGATCAGAAGTCTAAAAAGCATTGTAGAGCATTAATTGAGATGGAAGAGCAATTGAGAGCGGATGTGGGAAAATATTTGTAGTAACAGTTCAGCCGGGGACTTTATGAATGACTCCGGCTGGGTACAGTTTAGCCGGCAATGGTATTTTCTTCTACGAACAAAAGATAGGAAAAACACGGAAAAACTTGTCATATACATTACTTTGAAAATATTTTATAATGCAAATAGAATTGCGGAAGCTGTTAGTAGAGTAGCAATTCGTAGGTACATTTCGTCAAAACAAGGAGATAATCGCTATGAAGAAGAAAATAATTACAACCTTGCTGGCAACAATTATGTTTATCGAATGCCTTACTGGAAGTAACAACTTAACATTTGCCGCCGACAAGATTAGAACTGCCTCTACGAGTACAAATGGTATTCTGAATCCACAAATTGATGTGGGCAATGAGGTATATGTGCAACATGATGAAAACAACAATAATGTGTATGACTTAAAGAAGGATAACAGTGGTACCACAACCATATATAAACTCATCTTTCCAAAATTTACAGCAAATAAAGGCTGGCGAAGAGAAGGATTTTTAGATGACAATCGCGAATATCGTTCTGTTGAATCTACTGATGAAAATGGTGAAACAGTTAAAACCAATGTTATAGTACCCTGGGGAGCGACAGGCCCGGATGATTACATTCCTGTGAAAGCCGACGAAAAATATTTTATTAAGACATATGGTGTAGGAGGCATAAAAACTGATTCAACTGAGACACCATATATATGGTACACCCCCGTGTTATTTTTAGATGATGCTAACAATAAAATTGCTGATATGCTCACAAACACCATGAGTGCAAGTAAAAAAGGTGTCATCATTGAGGTTCCTGAAAATGCTACAAAAATGCACATCACAATGTATAATAATCAGGGATTTACATTGCAAAAAGAACTAAATGTATCTAATGAAGAATTTGATAAACTTACGATTAACAGGGAAAATTTTGAAAAACAACTGAAAGAAAACTATGAATCCTACAAGACAAATCAAACTCTGCTTCGGGAACCTGACAAAGGCTATATCACATTTGTCAATGACGACATAAGGCCTTGTATAGATATTGTAGCTGATATCTTTACTGAAAAGAAAGTTCCTTTGGTAATTGCTGCCATGCCTGATTCCTTTATGGAGAATTCATCAAGACAAACAGAGACAAGACTTCAGTCTGTGCAACGACTTATGACGGTAGGAAGTGAGCTGATGGCACATAATGGTTTGGTATTAACAGAAGAGGGCTTCTCTGATTATAATACCATGTTTTCTATATTTGTCAGAACAAAGCAGATATTTAACAACTATGGATTTGATGTTAACGGAATCATTCTTTCCGGAGGAACAGGACAGGTAGTCGGTCGAGCCGAATCTGAAGAATGGTGTACTTCAATCTACGGTTACTCAGACCTTTATGGAACGAAGTATACTCACGAAGGAATTGCTCTTGGTTCTGCATATTATCATTATCGAGGCGGACTTGGTAATTACAAAAACGATATGGAGAAAATGAAGGCAGCTATTGATGATACAATTGCAAATAAAAATTGGTCTGTTTTTTATTTCCATGATTTTTCAGAAATATCTGAGGAGAATTTGAAGGAATTGATTGATTATGCTAAGTCAAAAAGCAGCGATGAACTTGAGATCGTTACATATAAGCAGATTTATGATAAGCTTGCCGTCAGAGAGCAGGATCGGATTAAAGAAATAAAGAATGGAAATGGTGTTGTCACATTTACAATGGACGATGCATACAAAGATGCATACACAATTGTAAAGGATAAATTTGATAAATATGGCTTTAAGGGCTCAGTTGCAGTTCGCAAGGATTATGTGCAAAAAGGCACTGCTGGAAATGCCAGCTATCTCTCAGAATCCGAGATAAAAGAGCTTTATGATTCTGGTTGGGAAATCATACCACATGGTCTGGATTCGGGAATTAACCAAAAAGGTCAAAGTTTATTTATTATGCCTAGCGAAGAAGGTCATATCTCCCATTCCGGTTTCACTTTAGAGCAGGAATTAGTGGAAGGAAAATCATATGTTGAAAGTATTATCGGCCGCGGTAATGTAAAAGGCTTTGCAATTCCAAATCTTAGCACTCGTTCCGAGTACATACCGATTATGAAAAAATGGTACAAATACGCACTTGGTACCTGTGATGAAGAGAACGATTTTGTAAACGATCGTATACAGATAAGAACTTTGTTACCAATATCGAATCAGCCGGACAATGAGGCCGAAACACTTTTCAACAAGATGAAATCAGAAATAGATGAAGCCATATATTTGGGTAAAAAAATAAATATCTACTTCCATTTAACAGATACTTTTACCAAACAAATTAATTGGTCAAATTATGACTGTAATGAACAAGCATTAGACAAAATACTTGCATATGTATATGAAAAACAAAAAGAGGGAGTGCTTGATGTAAAATTGCCATGTGAAACATATTGCGATGATACTCCACTTCCTGAAGTAAAATCAACTGTATATTATGTATCTGCAGATGGAACAGGTGACGGATTAAGCGAAAAAACGCCTATGTCATACGAAGATGCAAACAAAAAGAAATTCTTAAGTGGCGATATTATTTTATTTAAGAAAGGTGATACATTCTATGGCTCATTTAATCCATACATAATGAAAGCCAACGATAAAGTCACAACGATTTCTGCATATGGCGAAGGCCCATTGCCTGTCATAAGTGGTTACAAAATCGCTGATAACATCAAATCATGGGAATTATATTCAGATGGCATATACAAAATTGATTTAACGAATACTGATAACTTCAATGGAATGAAGACAACGGATGCCAATAGCGTAAATATCGGATTTATGGAAGATAAAAATGGCGTAAAATATTATAACAAAAAAGATGCTCTCACATCACTCATCGAAGAAAATGATTTCTACTGTGATACACAATATTTATATGTAAAATCAGCTCAAAATCCTTATTCAAAGCTTGGAAGTTTAAAGCTTGCAACCAAAACAAACCTTGTATCGCTTAGTTCGAATTTGAAATTATCAAATCTGAATATAAAGGGAACCGGTGCTCACGGTGTTATTTATGCAGGAACGGATATTGATAACGCAATCATATCTGACAACATTATTGAAGATATTGGTGGAAGCTATTTAAATGGCACCACACGCTACGGAAACGGAATCGAATTTTACGGAACAAATGCATCAAATATCACAGTTGAACGAAACATCATCAAAAATGTATATGATGTAGGATTTACAATGCAGGGAACCGCAGGTTCCGGTAAAGATGTAGAAGTGAAACATAATCTTTTTGTTGCCAATACACAGGATTCAGAAATATGGGAAAGTGGCTCGGCAACCGGAATAAATGGATATCAATTTAGTGAAAATGTATCCGTTAATCAGGGGCGTGGCTGGGGATATGAAGCCAGACCTGACAAATATGTGTCTGCTCATATTTTATTCTGGGGATATGTAATAGAAAATACAGATATTTACTTCCACAACAACTTTGTATACAACCCAATCAGAATCTACTTTATCGAACAGACAAATAAAACGAATATTTTCTTTAAGGAACAAAATTTAATTAAGTCTGACTATAATACTTATTACATGAATAACTCTGCTACTATTTTCAGAGATTCCTACAAAATTGGTGAGAAGGACACATTTATTGCTGAATACAAAGATAAGGATACGCATTCCACCTTCAACTTACTGGAGGATTTAAATGGTGACGATAACAGATACGAAGATCCGATTGTCAAATCAGCATTATCAGCTACTGAAGTTTATGATGTGTTTAAGTTATTCGGTGTGACAGTGGATCGTCAGCCTGAGTTAGTTCTTGATCCTGAACCTGTTGCCACTGATCAGCCAGATATTGTTGCCACTGAGCAGCCAGATATCATTGCAACCGAGCAGCCAGATATTGTTGCTACCAAGCAACCTGAATCCGTTGCTACAGAGCAATCTTATGCTGCGAAACCAACAGAAGACGAAACACCGAACGACTTAGCTGAAAGAATAACTACAACTACTACCATCAAAAAACGAAAGGGAGCGGGAAATTATGAGGTAATTATTTATGTAAAAGATGGTGATAAAGTAATTAAGAAAAGTGTTGAAAAATTCTGTATTTATAATAAGCTCAAAGCTAAGAGCTTAATAACAAGCGAAGCCAGTTCAAAAGCTAAGGTTGGCAATAAAATTAAACTTACTGCAAAAGCAACAGGCGGTGGAGGAAGTTATCAGTACAAATTTGCCTACAAATACAAAACCGGTAAGTATAAAATAATCTCAAAATATGGCACTAAGCCATATACATACTGGGTTCCAAACAAAGCAGGTACATATACCTTAAGGGTGACAGTTTATGATAAAATAACAAAAAAAAATGCTACATATACAAAGAAATATGATACCAGGGTCAAAAGGTCTGAACCCACATGAGCTTGCTCTAATGTGGGTGAATGTCCTTGGGACCCACCAAACATGAGGAAGTAGCGATTTACGCAGTAAATCAGCGAATTCCGAATGTTTGTAGAATTGCGGGAGCTGCTACCAGCGAAGCAATTCGTAGGTATCATTGGGGTTAAAATACCTTAATTCACAAATTCAGCTTGAACTGTTACTATTTTGAAAAAACAGTCTATTTGCAAAATTCTACAGTATGTGATATAGTAGAGAACGAATGTGGCCTTTTTGGCTATAAATATAATACGATAGGATGTAGAAGCAATGAAAGACGTAAAAGATTTATTGGGTTACAGAGAGAGTATCAAAGTTGTAGACGCTACTTTGCGTGATGGTGGTCTTGTAAATGATTTTTATTTTACAGATGAATTCGTAAAAGCACTTTATCAGGCAAATGTGGATGCTGGTGTAGACTACATGGAAATGGGATATCGTGCATCTAAGAAAGTATTTGATGAGTCTAAGTTTGGTAAGTGGAAATTCTGTAGCGATGATCATATTAGAGAAATTGTTGGTGAGAATGATACAGATCTTAAGTTAGCAGTTATGGCAGATATCGGAAGACATGATAAGAATGATTTTGATCAGAAGGCAAACTCACCAGTAGATTTGATTCGTGTAGCTGCCTATATTCATCAGTTACCAGAGGCAATCGACATGGTAGAAGATGCATCGAAGAAGGGATATGAGACAAGCTGTAATATTATGGCAATTTCAAGTGCCCAGGAGAATGATCTTCGTGCTGCGCTGGATATGTTAGGACAGACTCCGGTAGATGCTATTTACATTGTGGATAGTTTTGGTTCTATTTATCCGGAAGAAATGGCTCGTGTATCAGATATGTACATGGAATTTGCTGCAAAGTACAACAAGAAGATTGGTATCCATGCACATGATAATCAGAGACTTGCTTTTGCAAATACAATTGAAGCTTGTGGAGATGGTGTAGACTGGTTGGATGCAACATATCTTTCTATGGGTAGAGGTGCAGGAAACTGTGCAATGGAATTATTACTTGGTTTCTTAAAGAATCCAAAGTATGATGTTCGTCCTGTATTAAAGTTCATTGAAAATCATATGTTAAAGCTAAAAGAAGATGGTATCGTATGGGGATATGATCTTCAGTACTTATTAACAGGTATGACAAATCAGCATCCTAGAACTGCAATCAAGTTCACTGCAGACAAGAGAACAGATTATTGTGAATTCTATGATGAGATTACATCTATGGAGTAATCATTATTAAAAGAGATATGTTTCGATAGAGCTATGGCTATTACGGCTATAGCTCTATTTGCTTCCTGATGAAAATACGAATATAATAGAAAGAGGACAATTATTTTTTGAGAAATAGGGAGGAGGATAATGAAATGGGTAAGGGAAAACGAATTATAATTTTGGTGATGTTTATAGGTGCCATTGCTGTTTTTGGATTTTCCTTGTGGAAAACAATAGGAATTAATCGGGCATATGAAAAAGGGGATCGTGTGTATTCTGAAATTGAGAGTCAGGTCGTGGCCGAAAATGTAGAATTTGAGCCAAAGATCACAGATGACCCGAAGGATGTGGAGAAAGAACCACAGAAGGAGAGTATGATTTCTGTGGATGTAAAAAAACTGCAGACTATCAATAAAGAAGTGGTGGGGTGGATTTATATTCCCAATTCAGCTATCAGCTATCCCTTAGTTCAGGGACAGGATAATGAAAAATATTTACATAAAACCTATAATGGGGCAGATAGCATTTATGGAAGTATCTTTGTAAGCAATGAAAATAGTGGGGATTTCAGTGATTTGCATACGGTTATATATGGACATAATATGAGAAATGGTTCCATGTTTGGTTCATTGAAAAAATACTCTGACTCTGAGTATTTTAAGAATCATAGAAACATATATATTTTTACGGAAAAAGAGACTTATCGTTACAGAGTATTTTCCTGTCATGTGACAAATGCCACAGGAAAAATATATAAAACTATTTTTGATGATAGTTTTTCCTATGCCGAGTTTCTAGATATGGCTAAAAGCAACACACAAATTCGCACGAACCTGGAAGTATCAGAATTGGATAAAACCATTACATTATCTACATGTACTGGAAATGAAGCAACCAGATTTGTAGTACATGGAAAATATATGGGAAAAGTTACGATAGAATAATATAATAAAATGGATTTTTGTGGAAAACTCACTAGAATTTGGTATAATTGTGGTATGCGTAGTGCTACAAAAGAGAAGGGGGTATTTTTATGGCAGTATATAAATGTAGTGTATGTGGATACGTTTTTGATGAGGAAAAAGAAGGGAAATCATTTTCGGAATTAGACAGTTGTCCAGTCTGTAAGCAGCCGGTTGGCAAGTTTGAGCCGGTTGACAAGTTTGAGCTGGTTGAGGAGAGGAAGGCAGATACGAAGACAAAAACTGTGGTGGAACAGAAGGAAGAGAAGACGTTGAAATTGCAATACGATTCCGCTTTTGTTACGAGAGTCTACTTCTATACCGACTATTTATGCATTGTATCGTGCCAGAAAGTATTTAGATTCCATAAAGTCAGATATTTCTTTGATTATCACCGGAGGCCTTCGGGTATCTTCTGATTTTGCGAAAGCCATTGCTATGGGGGCAGATGCAGTAGCTATCGCATCTGCTGGGCTTATTGCCGCCGCATGTCAGCAGTACTGTATTTGTGGAAGTGGAAATTGTCCGGTGGGAATTGCCACACAGGATCCAGCTTTAAGGGAACGACTAAAGGTGGATGCAGCGGCACAGCGAGTGGCAAATTTTCTAAATGTGTCTTTTGGTGAATTGCAGATGTTTGGAAGAATTACAGGTCATAAAAATATTCATGATCTATCGGTGGAAGATTTGGCTACTATTAGCAGAGAAATATCTGACTATACGAATATTCCTCATGCATAGAACGGTAATAAATATAGTTCTATCATAAGAAAAATAATGGGAAAAAGTTTTCCAGAAGGGAAGAGAAGATGTTAGAACAATTTGAGAGAACCGAACTTTTACTTGGAAAAGAGAAATTAGAACGATTGGCGAAGGCAAGAGTGGCAATATTTGGTGTAGGAGGGGTCGGAGGATATGTAGTAGAGGCATTGGTCAGAAGTGGTGTGGGAGCATTGGATCTGATCGATAATGATACGGTTAGCTTAAGTAACCTGAATCGACAGATTATAGCTACAAGAAACACAATTGGGAGGTTAAAAACAGAGGTTTGTAAAGAACGGGTACTTTCTATCAATCCAGAATGTAAAGTGATTACGCATAATTGTTTCTACTTGCCTGAGACAAAGGAGCAGTTCGATTTTACCCAATATGATTATGTGGTAGATGCTATAGATACGGTGACAGGAAAAATTTCACTGGTTATGCAGGCGGAGGAGAGTCATACGCCTATCATAAGCAGCATGGGGGCAGGAAATAAGCTGAATCCGTCAGAATTTCAGGTGGCAGATATTTATCATACTTCTGTTTGTCCGTTGGCGAGAGTTATGAGACAGGAATTGAAAAAGAGAGGTATTAAAAAATTAAAAGTAGTATATTCACAGGAAAAACCAATCAAGCCTATGAAAAAAGAGGGTGGAGACAATACGGGAGAAAAGCCGGTTCCGGGTTCTATTTCGTTTGTACCGTCTGTTGCAGGATTGATTGTGGCATCAGAAGTAATAAAGGATTTGATTGCAGAGTAAAAAGAGGCTGTCGCACATAAAAATCATAGTGCGACAGCCTTTTATGTTTACGAAACAAATGTATTGTCTATTACTCAAATATATTGATACCGTTTGCAGTAAGTTCCTTTATTTTGTTGATGGCTGCATTTATGGCATTAGTAAGTTCTTTCGAAAGATTTGCTGTTTCCTCAAAAAGTTCCTGTTTGTCCTCTCCATTCTTAAGGTATATACTATTGACAACAGCCAGTCCGGTTGAGTGAAAAGCATTATGTAAGGTACCAATTTTGTTCCATTCTGCTTTTAATGATTCGTTGTTGATAATCAAAGCAAAATAGAAATGTCCAAACATACATTTTTTTGAATTTGTCTGCAATGGAATGTGTTCACCATCATAAACTACCTTTTTTAAATTTTCAATCCAGCTTGCGTGGGCGACTTTTGCCTTTTCAAGAATGGCAATGACTTCATCATTTTCTAATGCACGACGACCGGTTTCAAGAGCTTGATACATGGTGTTCACGATTTGTGATAAGTCATCATCAATATCAGATAATTTATGTGCATATTCTACACTGCTTTCTGAATTTTGCATAATATCGTGGGTCATCTCGGATAGTCTCTGTGCATCTTCAGTAGAGCTTTCCATGGCAGTATTTACTTCAGAAATAGAATTTTTAATATTTTCTATTGACTGATTCATATCATTTACATTCACGACAATTTCGCTAAGGGCGAGGCTGTTATGTTCCATACTGTCCACAACTCGGTCTATATGATCTCCCATTTTTTCTCCGGTTTCTACGGAACGGTCTAGGCTGTTTTTGCCCTCCTCTGCGGCCACATTCATATCTGCAACGAATTGCTTCATACCTGAAAGATTGGTTGCAGTATTATCTGCAAGTTGTCGGATTTCTTCTGCAACTACTGCAAAACCTTTTCCGGCATCTCCGGCTCTTGCTGCCTCTATTGCTGCATTTAAAGCTAATAGATTGGTCTGATTGGCAATTGATTGTACACTTTCTACGATTTTGTTGACCTCACTGGCAAGATGAACAAGTTGCGTGATTTTGGTTCCCATCTCATCAATATCCTTCATCATCTGATCTTTTAAGTTTTTGGATGAGTTCAAAATCTGGATACTTTCTTTGGTATCCTGACCAAGCGTCTGAACTTCATCATTAACACTATCGAGCGTTGACGCTGTATTTGTGATGGCTTCATTGATTGTAGTCATACTTGCAGTGGTTTCCTCGATAACGGCAAGATTTGATTCACTAAGTTCGGATAGCTCAAAGGAATAATGTTTCATCATATTAGACATATATTCCATTCCTACATCAAAGTTGCTTATTTGACTTACGGTATTCATTAACTTCATAGCGGAATCTGACATGCAGATTTCATTTCTGACCAGTCGTGTAATCTCTTTTTCTACTTGTTTTTTTGCTGCATCTTTTTTTAAGCCCTCTATTTTCACGTGCTTATTTGTTTCTGCGGCTTCAATTTGTTCTAATAGTTCATACATTTTTTTGTTGTGATCTACCATTTTTATCCCCCTCTCAGTATTGGTGCTAAATACCCTTTATTCCTATATTTTACCAAAAATGAAATTAGTAGTAAAGGGGGTTTTTCGTATATCTGGTATTTTTCGAATTGCACTCTCGGAACAGTTACCAGGAGCTTGGTAAAGAACTTCGGACAAGCTCCTGTGATGTGAAAAATAAAAACGATTGTTTGACACTGGTTAAGTTGTATATAGGTTGGTGATTTGTAACATTTTATAGTATACTGTTAGTAATATAGAACTAGGAAAGGATGTAAAAAGGGGGAAAACGGATGGCAAAGATGATACGCATAAAAGATGTAGCAGAAGCAGTTGGAGTAAGTACTGCAACCGTTTCCAATGTGATCAATGGAAAAGACCAACGGGTATCTGATGTGGTTCGCGAAAAGGTGTTAAATGCATTGGACGAAATGGGGTATATTCGCAATCGCTCTGCCATAATGCTGGCCCGGACAAGCTCAAATATGATAGGTGTGGTTTTGCCCGATAAAGGAGGAAATCAGATTACTTTGGAGGATCCATATTTTAGTGCGCTTGTGGGAAATCTGGAGCATGAAATTCGTGCAAGAAATTGTTATATGTACCTTATTGCACAGCAGACAGTGGATGAGATTGTTCGTCAGGCAATGGCATGGAATCTAGAAGGATTGATTGTATGTAATATGATGAAAAAGGAATTGAAAAATTTGTGTGAAAAATATCACAGAGGTATTGTATCCATTGATTCATATGTGAATCGAGAATCCAAATTTATTAATATATCAACGGATGATTTTGGGGGCGGATATGAGATGGGGAAATATTTGATCCAAAAAGGACATAAGAAAATTGCCATGCTTGCAGATAATGATAAGGGGGTGGATCATTATCGATGGAGGGGTCTACAACAGGCAATGAAGGAGGCGGAGCTTCCAGTTAGCGAAGGGGATCATTTTGTGTTTTCTTCCAGTGAGTTGGTGCGTAATCTGGAATGGGAACGAATGTTGTCAAAATGGAAAGGATATACAGCATTATTTGTAGCTTCTGATTTTCATGCATTAGAGGTTAGTGCTTTTTTGCAAAGCAAAGGGCTTCGAATCCCAGAGGATTTGTCTATATCAGGTTTCGATGATTTGATTTATGCGAAACTTGCCAGGCCAAGATTAACGACTATGAGTCAGAATATCGGACATAAGGCGAAATTGGCAGTAGAAGCATTGATATCTATGGACCAGGAGGGGGAAGCAACGGAGGTTACAGAAAATGACCGTTGGATTATTCCTGTGAAATTAGTAGAGCGGGATTCTGTGTCAAAATGTGTACAGAATGACTAAAAATATTGTTTTGCTGTTGTAAATTATGATGGTTATGCGATTAACCTTTGACACAGGGTTATGTACCGTGTTATTTTGTAGATATAGGGTTATAGGTAAAGTGAAACAATAATTCAAATATTAAGATACTGGGTTCCGATCTTTTGACCCTGGTATCATATTAAAGTTTATAGGAGGGTTTGCAATATGGAAAAGACATGGTGGAAAGAAGCAGTAGTGTATCAGATTTATCCGAGAAGTTTTATGGACTCAAACGGAGATGGAATTGGGGATATCAATGGTATTACGGAAAAGCTTGGATATTTAAAAGAGCTTGGGATCGATGTAATCTGGATTTCGCCGGTCTATCAGTCCCCAAATGATGATAATGGGTATGATATTAGTGATTATCAGGCGATCATGGCTGAGTTTGGAACGATGGAGGATTTTGACCGTTTATTGGAAGTTGCCCATGAAAATGGTATTAAGATCATGATGGATCTTGTGGTGAATCATACATCGGATGAGCATGCATGGTTTGTGGAGAGTCGTAAGAGTGAAGACAATCCATATCGTGATTTCTACATTTGGAGAAAAGGAAAAGAGGATGGCAAAGAACCGAATAATTGGGGCTCTTGCTTTGGTGGTTCTGCATGGAAATACGATCCTCAGACAGATATGTATTTTCTACACTTATTTTCACAAAAACAGCCAGATTTAAATTGGGATAATCCTACTGTTCGTGAGCATGTTTATGATATGATGAACTGGTGGTGTGAAAAAGGTGTGGATGGGTTCCGTATGGATGTAATCAGTCTTATTTCCAAACCGGAGGGATTGCCGGACGGAGAAGTAGGGGAAAGTGGATATGGTGATTGGGGATGTGTCAATGGTCCACATGTGCACGAATATTTGCAGGAAATGAATCAGAAGGTACTTTCCAAATACGATTTGATCACAGTAGGAGAGGCTGCCGGTGTTACCTTGGACGAGGCAAAGAAATACGCCAATAGTGATGATACAGAACTTAATATGGTCTTTCAGTTTGAACATATTGGAGAAGGATATGGAGAAAATAATAAGTTTGGAAAATGGGACGGGGACAAAATGCCTTTGCCGGAGTGGAAAGCCATCTTGTCAAAATGGCAGACCGGATTGAAGGGAAAAGGCTGGAATAGTTTATTCCTGTCTAATCATGACCAGCCACGTTGCGTATCAAAATTTGGAAATGATAGTGAGGAATATCGAGAAATATCAGCGAAAATGCTTGCAACTTGTATCCATATGATGCAGGGAACTCCTTATGTGTATCAAGGGGAAGAACTTGGTATGTGCAACGCAAATTTTGATGATTTGAAAGATTATCGTGATATTGAAAGTTTGAATGCTTATAGAGATCTCACAGAGAAGAATGGTGTTTCCCATGATATGATGATGGGGTATTTAAAGTGTGTTAGCAGAGATAATGCAAGAACTCCAATGCAGTGGGATGATAGCAAAAATGCCGGATTTACCACTGGAACTCCTTGGATTAAGGTAAATAGCAATTACCAGACGGTAAATGCAAAACAACAAGTTGGAAATCCAGACTCTGTTTTTTCTTATTACAAAATATTAATCCAGCTTCGTCACGAAAACGAGATTGTTGTGTATGGAGATTATGAGTTACTTGTTCCAGAGAGCGAGGAATTATTTATTTACAAAAGATCTCTTGGACAGGATCGCTTAATGGTTTTGTGTAATTTTAGCCAACAGAATTGCAGCATTCCAGAGGTTGTTAAGGCGCAGATTCCATCAAATGCACAGTTGCTTATTACCAATTATGCAAAGAATGATGAGGTAATGTTGCAGCCATATGAGGCGAGAGTGTATCGATATAACGGTTAGTATATTGGTGAGATAAATCAAAGTCAGAGAATTCGATTACATTATTGAAATTCGGGTATACAATAGAGGGTACAACCTTACTATTCCAGTGGTTGTACCCTCTATTTTACTCTATAGGAAGGTTTGTCTCCTATATGCAGTAGCTTTCATCCAATCAAACATTATTTGTCAGGTTTTTTTGATATTTCATCTAATTGACGAATAATAATCCAATTTTGTTGTATCAATGTGTTTAGATAGATATGAGAAAAACTATATGTTTTCAGCCTTTCCGCCTAAATCAGCCAGGAATTCTTGGGCTCGATCATATCCGATGTCCATCATTTCCTCTGGCGCGTGAGCATCTTGGCCGATTACAATTGGTAGCTTAGCATCCACAAAAGCCTTCCACATTCTTTTATTTGGATAGGTGTGTATTTCAGGGTCATATGCAGTCTTTAATTTTCGGAAGGATCCGGCATTTAATTCCACATATTTTAGCTTTCCTTCGCTAATTGCCTGCTGTATGCCGGAAAGCATGATTTCTACACATTCCTCGCAGTCATTGTTCCATGTCTGACCACTTCTTTGTAAGCCTTTTAAAAAGATACGGTCCGGATGGGCAATGGCATACACAAGTCCAGATAGAGCTGCAGCTTTTATGTTTTCTGCATAATCTTTAAAATACCTGGTATCTGTAAAGCCAGAAGGATACTGGATTTCTCCATGACTATCTTCCATGATGTGCTCGCCTACGATTAAAATATCCGTTTGTTTGCTAAGTTCTTCGTAGAACTCTCTATAACGGTCTAGCCATTCAATCTCTAAACCATACACGACCTCAATTTCATTCTCGTAGGTCTTTTTTAGCTGTTTCATAGTTTCAATATATTCCGGTAATACAGATATTCCCATTCGACATACTAAATCTGGGAATACATCTTCCGGGAAAGGTGTATGATCTGTAAAAATAATCCGTTTTGCTCCAAGTGCTATGGCTCGTTCAATATATTCTTCATCTCTACCCACTGCGTGACCGCATCTGCTTGTATGTATGTGAAACATAAAAAGCCTCCCTTCTTTTGTTCTTCGTATTTTATCATACAGGAATGAAAAGGTTCTTTCAACTTTATATAATCAGAAAGTTTCTTGTTTCATGATAATAGATTTGATACAATGAAAGAGAGTGGTGATAGATTAATCCTGCCATATGGCTTGATTATATATGCAAAGATAAAAACGCAATGTGCATTACAAATGTGCTAGAGCTGGTAGGTAGCCCAGCCGTCCTATATTCTGTAGGGTAAGTAACCTGCCCCTCCGGGTTGTCCATTCTTTGCTTATCAATTATTTAGGAGGGATTGTCATGGACAAAGTAAGTGGTAAGCTAACAGTATTTTTTGAAGATCCATTTTGGGTGGGTGTTTTTGAACAGATTGAAGATGGAAAACTCTTAGTAATGAAAGTGACGTTTGGTGCAGAACCGAAGGAGTATGAGGTGCAAGAGTATATTAAAAAGTACTATTATAGCCTACAATTTAGTCCGGCTGTGGAAACTGTTGTAAAAGAGAAAAAAAGAAATCCTAAGAGGATGCAGCGTGATGCGAAGAAGCAGATGCAGGAAAATGGTATCGGTACGAAATCACAGCAAGCGTTGAAAATGCAACAGGAGCAGAACAAACAGAAACGTAAATTAAAAAACCGAGAAAAAAAAGAGGCCGAAAAGATACGAATGTTTGAACTGAAACAGCAAAAGAAAAAGGAAAAGCATAAGGGGCATTAATGCCCCTTTTTGCATGTCAAAATTTGTATTTCTATTCTTTATTTAAGGATTAGTTCACAATTACCATGTTATACTAACCCCATCAGCTGACGAAAAAGTGAATAGATGAAAGGAAAAAGCTATGTTTAGAAAAATTTTAGGAAACGATTTAAAGAGAAAAAAATCGATGAACTTTATTATTCTGATATTTGTTGTGCTTGCAACTACCTTTATTTCAGGGGCAGTACAGAATATTTCAGTGGTAATAAGTGGAATTGATTATTATTTGGAGCAGGCAAATGTTAGTGATTTTTTTATGCTTGCTATTGGAAATTCGGAAGAAAATGACCGGCAGATCAAAGAATTTCTGAAGACAGAGGACAATGTAACGGATTATCGGGTGGAAGAACTCCTGTTGGCAGATAAGCTTCAGGACGAAGATAGAGATAATCTTGATTACAGTAACACTTGTATCATCAATCGGGTGGAAGGCTCTCCTCAAAATTTCTTTGACGATGACAATAAAAAGATAGAGGAAATCCAAAAAGGAGAAGTGTATTTATCCAGAGCATTGGCGAGGGATTTATCTTTAGAAATAGGAGATACCATTTATGTAAAATATGATGAGGATACCTATCTGAAACTAAAAATAGGAGGCTATGCAAAAGACGCATTGATGGGTTCGGATTTAATGGGAACAAAGCGTATCCTCGTGGGAATGGAAGATTACTATACACTAGAACAGGGAAGTTTAATGGTTTCTAATATGTATCATGTGGATAGTGATGATGTAAAGACTTTTCAGACGGATTATGGAAAACAGTCCTTTGCTGTGTCCTTTGGCTGTGATAAGACGACTGTTAAGGTGACCTACTTGTTAGACATTGTCATTGCGTTGATCGTGTTAGTGGTAAGTATTGGTTTAGTATGCATTACAATGATCATGCTGCGGTTTACCATTTCCTTTACTGTGAAGGAAGAATATGAGCAGATTGGTGTGATGAAGGCGATCGGTATTCCGGAACCGGGAATTCGTGGGTTGTATATTGTAAAATATGTGGCAATTGCGGTTTTGGGTGCCGGAGTAGGATGTATTTGTAGTGTGCCTTTTGGAAAACAAATGTTATCTTCCGTGACACAGAATATTTTTGTGGAAAACAGTGGAACCAATGTGGCAATGAATGTGCTTGTCAGTGTATTGGTAGCTGCTATTGTTGTTGGGTTTGCTTATCTTAGCACCAAACCAGTGAAAAAAATGAACCCTATGACAGCCCTTCGGGACGGTATGGAGGGTGAGAGCTTTGCAAAGACAGGAAAAATCGGTCTTACAAAAGGAAAATTGTCCGCTACAAGCAGTATGGCACTCAATGATATTTTTAGTGAATGCAGAAGATATGTGATATTATTTCTCACAAGTCTTATGGGAATCTGGCTTCTTCTTATGGTGGTAAATACAGTGGCAACCTTACAGTCGGATAGGACTGCAGTATGGTTTGGGCTTGTCAGATCAGATTTTGTAATGGAGGATGAGAGCACAGGGACCTGGAAAAGTATAGAAGAGGCAGAGGAATATTTAGAGCAGGTAAAGGAAGTTTTTAATGTAAATAACATTGAAACGAAAGATTTGCGTCTAGAACTAAATTCCAATGTGAAAGTGGAAAAGGGAGAAGCGGCTTATAAGATATTGAGCCTGCAAAGCGTAGGTGGTTCTGCAGAAGTTTATCAGTATGAGGAAGGAACTGCACCGATAGAGGAAAACGAGATTGCAATGGCCCATGGAATTGCAAGTAAAATGAATGTATCTGTAGGAGATAAGGTAATAGTTACTGCTAGTGAAGAGGAAAAGGAATACATAGTGTCGGCTCTTTATCAGAGTATGAATAATATGGGAGAGGTCATTCGCTTTTCTGAGAAGGCAAAGGTGAACTACAACAGTAGTTATGGTTCTCTGGGAATGGAAATTACTATGAAAGATACTCTGTCAAAGGATGAAAAAGAGCAGGTGAGAAAGAAGATAGAAAAAATGTATCCGGATGCAAAAGTATCTACTATGGGAGAGTATATTGAGGAGATGCTTGGAGGTACTGTCAGTCAGGTTGGAGAACTAAAAGGAGTGTTATTCTTCCTCGTAACGGTCATAAATGTATTAGTGGTTGTGCTTCTGGAAAAAATGTTTTTACTTCGGGAAAAGAGAGAAATTGCTACTATGAAGGCTATTGGATTTTCGGACAATGCACTTATTGTATGGCAGATGAAAAGAATTGGAATTGTGGTGTTTTTCGGTATCTTGGTTGGAGTATTTACGGGAGAATGGTTTACTCAGCTCACTTGTGGACAGGTATTCAAATTTATGGGTGCAAGAATTGACTTCCAGTTAGATATTCTGCAAGGTTACATCCTATATCCGATCGTGATGTTTGTGGCAATTTTGCTGGTTTGCACCCTGGTAACACAAAAGATACGAAAAATTGATGTACAGACGATGAATAAAGAATAATTATGAATAACAATAGAAAGGTTGGAAAAAGATATGGCAACAGCATTAAAAGTAGAAGATTTATGTAAAACTTATGTGATAAATAAAAGACAGAATAATGTATTAAAAAATGTGAATTTTATGGTAGAAGAAGGAGAGATGGTGGCGATTATGGGGCCTTCCGGTTCTGGAAAATCTACATTGTTATACAGTGTGTCCGGGATGGATCAGCCAACTGCTGGAAAGGTATACTTGGGAGGAAAGCAGATTGCTTCTCTTCCAAATAAAGAAATGGCAAAAATCCGTCTGAACGAAATGGGATTTATTTTCCAGCAAATGCAGATGTTACATAATCTATCCGTGTTAGATAATATTTTACTGCCAGCTTACCAGAGCAAAGAAAAAGACAGAAGTAAAAAGGAAATTTTGGAGTATGGAAAGCAGCTTATGAAAAAGTTTGATATTCTGCATGTAGCCGATAACAATATTTCAGAAGTGTCCGGTGGGCAGCTTCAGAGAGCCTGCATTTGTAGAAGTCTTATTAATCGTCCAAGTATTGTATTTGCAGATGAACCAACGGGGGCACTAAACCGCAGTGCCTCAGAGTCTGTGTTATCTATGATGGAACAGATCAATGAAGAGGGAACTACGATTGTTATGGTTACCCATGATATGCATGTGGCATCAAAATGTGGTAGAATATTATATATTGAAGATGGCAATATAAAGGGAGAGTTGTCATTGAAAGACAAAAAGAAGGAAGAGACTAAGGCAAGAGAACATGTGCTTTCGGCTTGGTTAAGCGATATGGAGTGGTAAGTATGGCGGATATTTTAATAGTGGAAGATAATGAGGAACTTGGCATGCTATTGTCGGATTTTCTCACAGCAGAAGGGTATGATGTATATCATGCCCTTTCTGGCGAGGAGGCTCTGGAAATTCTTGGGGAGGAACCTGCAAAACTGGTGATCCTTGATATTATGCTTCCTGGGATGGATGGTTTTGCGGTTTGTAACAAAATACGGGAGCATGACAATGTGCCTATTTTGATCGTCAGTGCAAAAGATACTAAGGAGGATAAGCTAAACGGACTTATGCTTGGAGCCGATGATTACATTGAGAAACCTTATGATATTGATATTTTGCTGGCAAAGGTCAAAGGGATTTTTAAAAGAAGATATGGAATGGAAGAAATTGTAGATGGGAATCTTCGGCTAAATAAGAACGATGAGAGCATTATGGTCAATGGACAATTGTTGAAATGTACCTCAAAGGAGTTCCAGCTTCTTTTGTATTTGTTGCAGAATAAAAATCGTATATTGACCAAGGAAGAGCTGTTTCATCAGATTTGGGGAAATACAAGTGACAGCGAAATGCAGACATTAACGGTACATATTAAGCGGCTGCGTACTAAGATTGAAGAGGATCCGGAAAATCCAAAGCGGATTCTTACAGTGTGGGGAAAAGGCTACCGAATGGAATGATCCATGGGGCGTGAGGAGAAAAGAGATTGAAGAACATAAGAACAAAAGGAATTCTTGTATTGCTTGTCTATCTGTTTTTGGTTTGTATGGTAAACTGGAAACTGTATCATTATCAGCAGAAAGAAGATAACTCGTATTTGGTATCAGTCAATCGGTTGGAAGCGCAGATTAACAGGACAGAAGAAGAAAAGGGGAAGCTGGCAACTGATATTGATATACAGTGGGACATGATTAAAGAATATGCCTGTATTTCTGTGGATAGAAGTGAGACAGAGATTCGGAATTTTCTAAATGAGAATAGAGAAAGAAAACAAATCGTTTACACTACAGAGCAGGGTTATTACAAAATTTTTTATGAAGAAAAAGAAAACAGTATACTAGGTGTACTTTTTTGGGTAAATGGCTGCTTTCTACTTGTGTTTTTTGTTATGGCAGGCTGGTATCTCTACATACAGAAGGAAATTATAAAGCCCATGGAACAAATTGCAGACCTTCCTTATGAACTGGTAAAAGGAAATCTAACAGTGCCGCTAAAGGAGAATAAACACAAGTTGTTTGGCAGACTTCTTTGGGGATTGGATATGCTGCGGCAGAATTTGGAAGATGGGAAAAAGAGGGAGCTGGCATTGGAAAAGGAACGAAAAATGTTTCTTTTGTCGCTGACTCACGATATCAAAACCCCTCTCAGCGTTATAAATCTGAATGCCCAGGCATTACAGAAGAATATATATAAAGATGAGGAAAAAAAACGTCATGTGGCGGAAAGTATCCTGAAAAAAGCAGACGAACTATGGGAGTATATCTCGTCTATTATTCATTCTCAAAGAGAGGATTTTATGGAGTTTTCCGTGGAAATGGGAGAGGTGTATACTGAGCAGATTGTGAAAGAAATGGAGCAGTATTATAGGGAAAAAACGAAACAGATGCACATTGACTTTCAGTGTACGGCAAAGACGGATTGTCTCATACGAGCGGACAAAGATCGGTTGATCGAAGTATTACAGAACATCACAGAGAATGCTTTAAAATACGGGGATGGAGATGCCATAGAGCTTGTGGGAGAAAAGCAGGAGTCGCATTTTTGTTACACAGTCACCAACACAGGCTGCAATCTGGATGAGAGAGAAGTGGTGCATATTTTTGACAGCTTCTTCCGGGGCAGCAATGCGGAAGGGAAGGTAGGCAGTGGCCTGGGATTGTTTATCTGCAGAAAGTTAGTGGGAATGATGGAAGGGGAAATCTATGCACAGATTATAGAATGGAAGGGAAAACCATCATTGAAAGTGACGGTATTGTTACCGTACAGTTGAGGAGTGTTATAGGGTATAATAATTGAGAAGGCTAGAATACTCACAGATCGTAAGGCACAAGCTTAAGAGCTTAAAGAATAAACTTATTGAACAATATGGTGAAGAGTTTGCCAGGAATCGATAGATTACTGGGGAGAATAAGTAAACGGTAAACCATACGGTATTTGAGCTTCGCCATCAAATCATTTATAAAAGACTCAACTCAAGAGTAGTTCTGGGTTGAGTCTTTTTTATCCTCTAATTCATGGAGTATGCTCCCCATGGCGAACCGGTTGCCGAACCAGTTGCCGAACCATGGTACTCTATGTGAGGTACATATTTAAATGCATCAGACTCAATATAAGTGACATTATTTGGAATGGTCAAGTTAGTTAGGTTGACACATCCATAAAATGCCCCATGCTCAATATTAGTGACACTGTTTGGAATGTTTATGTTGGTTAGATTGCTACAATTTGAAAATGCAGATCTCTTAATGCTGATTATACTGTCTGGTAAGGTTACACTGGTAAGGCTACTACAACTCGAAAATGTTTCATTGTTAATACCAGTCAAATTTTCCGGTAAGGATATGCTGGTAAGGCTACTACAACCCGCAAATGTATAATCCCCAATATAGGTGACACTGTTTGGAATGCTTATGCTGATAAGGCTACTACAACCATAAAACGAACCATGCTCAATATCTGTCACACCGTCTGGTATAATTGTATTTTTGCATCCAATAAGCAAAGCATTTCTAGAAGTAGATATTAGGGCATTGCAGTCATTTCTTGAGTCATAAACTGTATTTTCGGGATCCACAGTTATACTTTCCAGATTACCGTTACTAGAAAACGCATGCTTCGAAATCTCAGTAACACTAGCAGGTATATGTATACCGCTAAGACTGTTACACCTAGAAAATGCATCATATTCAATCGCAGTGACACCATTTGATATGTTTATACTGATTAGGTTGTTACAATCAGAAAAGGCTCCCTGCTCAATCGTAGTGACATTAGCCGGTATATTTATGTTGGTTAGATTGTTACATTTCCTAAATGAAAATCTTCCAATGGAAGTGACGCTGTCTGGAATGGTTGTGTTTTTACAACCTAAAATTACTTTGTTTTCTTCAGTAGAGATAACGGCGTTACAGTCATTTCTTGAGTCGAAAACTTTATTTCCTGGATTTACCGTAATTTTTTCCAGGTTGTCGCAACCTAAAAATGTATCATATTCAATCGTAGTGACATTATTCGGTATATTTATGCTGGTAAGGTTGCTACAGAAAGTAAATGCATCCTTTCCAATATTAGTAACACTGTTTGGTAAGGTTATACTATTCAGGTTGCTGCAAAAACGAAATGCATCAGATCCAATACTAGTCAAATGGTCTGATAAGGTTATGCTAGTAAGGCTTCTACAATTAGAAAATGCAGAGCTCTCAATAGAAGTGACACTGTCTGGTATGGTTACGCTTTCCAGATTGCTACATCCAGCGAAAGCAGAAGATTCAATGCAAGTCACACTACTTGGAATAACTGCAAAAGTAGCATCCTCCACATTTGTAACACCTGTTACAGCCTTTCCGTTTGCCGAAAACTGTAAAATTGCTTCCGTCCCACTGATTACATCTGGGTTTGGTGTAGTAGTAGGTTGTGCAGTTGTCATAGGCTCCACTGAGGCTTCTGGAGTTACATTTTCTGTAGGTGCAACAGTGTTTTCAATACTTGGTATGTCTGTGGTGGTTGCCTCCAAAGAAGGATCAGGTGTAATATCGGTAACTGGCGCACTGGTAACATCTGCTGTAGCCGTAGGCGTAGTAGTGTTGGCCTCGTTTTCAATGTTTCCAACATTAGGTATAGGGGAAGTTGTTGACTCTAAAGATGCACTAGGTGATGTACTGTCTACGGGCGTGGCTGTAGGTGTAACGGTGTTTGTATTTGAAACCGGAGTAGTGGTGGAATTTGTTGTACCTGCAGGTGCATCAGTGCTTGTAGTGATAACAGGTGATACGGAGCCACTTGTGTCCACAGGTGCTGCAGTTGTTGCTTCGGATGCCTGTTTTTCCTTAACTGTAATCTTGCATTTTAAGATCTTTCCGGATACTTTTGCAAGGATTTGCGCGTTTCCTTTCTTTTTTGCAGTAACCTTTGCGGCCGCCTTACTGGCTTTTTTCACAGTTACTATTTTCTTGTTGCTAGTAGACCATTTTACTGCTTTCTTTGTTCCCTTAACCATTAATTTACTGCTTTCTCCCGTGCTTAAGGAAAGATTGTTCTTATTTAACTTGGGTTTGCTGGATGCCTGTATTACGGCAGTACTTGGTAGGGATGTGCCCAAAAATACCATGGACATACCGATTGCAATTTGTTTTCTCATCTTTTTTTTCATCTTTTTCCTCATTTTCGCTCTCCATTCGTATATTTTATCGCCTGGTAATCTACCACTGGAAATAGTTTCTAGAATTT
This sequence comes from Lachnospiraceae bacterium, assembly GCA_045124315.1. GTDB lineage: Bacteria > Bacillota > Clostridia > Lachnospirales > Lachnospiraceae > CAG-411. The sequence continues at coordinate 47,369 of JBGVLO010000009.1, read as the reverse complement.
GCCAAGCAATTTCCAGTATAACATATATTGTTATTCATATACACATTTATTTTATTTGTATTACAATGTTATGAAAGAAATAAGAATATTTATTTCTAACTGCTGAGTTTTTCTTAATTTGTTTGCATGGATGCAAATAGTGTTGTATTCTATATATAGGAATGTCGTTTTAGTAAGTGGAGCGAAACTATAGAAATGGAGGTGCATTAACAATGTTTAAATTTCTTAAAAGAATTCATATGTATTTTGAGGAAAAGCGAAATTGGAATGCAAAAATGTCCGATCCATTAAAAGCAAAAGTAATTTCAAAAGGTCATTGATTTATTAGGAGTGCTTTTGGGTGATGTGAGGATAACCCAATCTATTCGTAAAAGCTGGATTTCGCGAATAGATTAAATTTTGTTATAAAAAGTAGATGCTGTTGTGTTAGTCGTAGAACTGGATCCATTAGAACGTTCTACTTTTGGTAGCCAGTGTGAAACTAGGTTACAAAACTACAACTCCGGCACAGAATCCGGATGTAAGAAAGGGTAACAGAGAAGGAATTAAAATCATTCTCCGTTACCCTTTTTTGCACAAAACCATGTTTTGATTTTATCGCATTAATGCAACACAAACGCAACATCCTTGTAAATAAATGGAAATAATAATATGATATACTAGAACTTGTTGGATGAATGCTATGAGTTATATTCATAGACAACAGAATAGTTGCAAAATAGGTAGCTGTTCAAAGAGTGCAATTCGTAAAACGCCAAACGAATACATATACAAACGGAGGGGTAATATGAGAAAAAAACAGAAGCAATTTATGCCACAAATCAAAAGAGGCGGAATGGAGGGATTTTATGAAAATACAAAAACAATTTCAATTATTCAGTATTATTTTTGTTATTTGCTTTAGTGTCCTGTGCACAAACAAGATATGCTATGCAGACGACACAGATCCAGAGGATAATCCCACTGCAATGACAGTAACCTTCTCAGATGGCGAGCGAAGCTTTACTGCGCAGCTCCTTTGTAATGGCTGTTTCTTTACTTGGGCAAATCCATGGATTGCCTGCGAAGAGTTATCCTTCCTCAAAGACACCGTACAGCTTGAGGTAAATGTATTAATGCCGGAAGTTATCGACATCAATACATTACAGTATGAAACAACCTTACATCGACAGGGAGAACATTATCCGGGCAGTATTACCTTTATGTTCTATGATTCTTTTCAGGACTACATGAGTTACGAAGTAGCCTATCCGGAAATTTACACACCGGATTTATCGATAGCGCATATTGAAACCTCCTGTCCAGCAAAGGGATTTCACCCAAGCAAAGACAATTATCTTTATATCTACAGCGAAATCTATGATCCTGATCTAAAAAATGGCTATTATACGAATTTACATTTATTTTGGGAAAATATGTTGTTTCGAAATCAATTACGCATACTTGACAGCAATGGAAATTGCGTGCATAAAGTGAATGAAAAAGACAACAATGTGTCTCGGGAGGATTCCAAAACCTCAAATTCAGATGCTTATCAGAAGCTGCTATCCTACACCTGGGACGGAAAAGCAGACAAAAATAATAGTGCCGGATTGCGCCCCGGTGCTTATGTTCCCGATGGCGAATACACAATTGAGATAACACACTTTTATAGCAATGGGAAAGAGAAGCCATTTTATACCACATCAGCCACAAAGCCACTTACCATTTCACGAAAAGCTCCTGGTGGAACAAAGGGATTGAAGGCCGCTAAGAAGATAACCTTCTATACCGGAAATGCTACCTGCGATTATCTTGTAGAGGATATGTTAAAAAAAGCAGGCGTAAAATCTAACATGTCAGATGAGAAAAAAGTCGAGAAGATCTATCGCTATATGGCGAAAAACTTCAAACACACGGACAATTATGATTCTATCAAATTAAAATATAATTTGAAAAAACTAAAACCAAAAATCGAAGCCTATGGAGAAAAGACCCAAACTAGGTTAGATTCTCATCAGGTTATGCATAATTATGTTACCAGCAATTTCATGCTTGGTTTTATAGAGGATTGTCTGGCACGACGAGGCGGTGTATGTACGGAAAACGCCCTTATATTCAAGCTCATGTGTCAGCACGAGGGAATCCCCTGCTTTCTCTGTGAAGGATATTACCTGAATCAAAATGGCACCGCAAGAGGTCACTCCTGGAATAAAGCCATCCTAAATGGCAAGGCATACTATTTTGATGTGGATGTTGAGATTCAGAATTATAAGAAGGGTCAAACCTCCCTCTATTGGTATAAGAAAACATACCGTCAGGCTACAAAAAACCATAAATTTTATAATGAAGATCTATAATCCTTTTACAGGATTTCATTTGAATGATTGTAAAAGATGTAAAACAAGGTCAAAATACCAATTTGACTAAAAAATTCCCATATCCGCTTCTTCTGTGCTATTACCTTTCGTATAGCACAAAAGAGGCAGATATGGGAAACAAACATTTTCTCCAAATTTAACTAGTTACGTATCCGTTCTAAACTCTTACTTTTCGTAAAATCATACCGAATACAACATCCCAATCTTTCTTCCGTAATCATTTCACAATCAGCGTCCCAAGTTCCATCTTCTTTCTTTGTCATATCAGGCACCTGCTGTGTCTCCAAAGTATAATCCTCAGACAATACGGCATTTGCCATATTGTAAGCATCCGACCATTCTAAATCAAGAACTGTCACACAATCATACATCATTTTTCCGATATCTTTCCATTCTTCTACATCCAATGTCTTTACCGCTTTTTGCAAAGCACCAATAATTTTCATGCCGCGCTCTCCTCTTCCAAAGGAATCCTGCTTTCCGCTGGCACTTTTCACATGTCTTACTCTTACATAGCCAAGTATCTGTTGGCCATTTAACTTTTGCACACCCGCTTTCACATTTCGATATTTCTTATCACGAATATAATTTGTTTTATTCAAATATTCTGCTTCCTCTTTGGTTAATTCAATTTCCAAACCGCCGATGGCATCAATCAATTTTTCGAATTGCTGAAAATCCACTTTTACAGTACTGTCTATAGAAATCCCTGCCATATCTTCAACCACCTCTTTTGTGGCTTTCATCCCATGCTTGGCATATAAAAGACTTAGTTTATCCTTCTCTCCCTGATACTGCACCAAAAGATCTCTATGCAGGTCCGTAACATAAATTTTTTTGGATTGCGGATTCAAAGTAACCAATACATTGAGGTCTGCCCTGGAATATTCACTTCCCGTAATGTTCTCCTCTCCAACCACTAAAATATGTTTGATATCCGTTATACTCTTTTCTGATACTTTACTTTCCTTGTTGTTTTGAGCATTGACACCCTCTGCATTTGCAGGATGAAATGATATATTTCCCAAAACCAATGCACATACTATTAATACTCCAAAAAATGCAATGCCATATTTCGACTTATTTTGATTCATAATTCGTAAAAATCGTTCTTTCATCTGTTTCTTTCCTCCATTCATAAAACAGGTGGAAAGAGGAAATGCTTTTTGACTCTGTCCCGCTAGCGTATCTAACAATACAAGACTATATGCCTTACAAAATTCACAGCTTTCATTTTTCGTTACCCTTTCGTCACAGAGAAGCTCCACATCAAAGCTTGCTTGTTGATACATCTTATGTACCATTGGCTGAAACCAATACACGCACTTTATTATGGTCTGTATGCATTTATAATACAAATCTCCATGGGAAAAATGAGTAAGTTCATGCTTGTAAATAAAATACAGGCTATCCTTTCTGTATGCTTTTTCCGGTAAAATAATTGCCGGTTTCCTTAATCCAACGATCATAGGAGAAAAAACTTTGTTACAATAATACACAGGAATATCCTTGTGAATATGCATCTCCTTCTTTACCCGGTCCAATTCCTGTACATACTCCCTTGGCACACTTTTTATCCATCGCTGGATCACTCTGTATACCGATTGGTATCGAAGCACTTCATACCCTGCCATGATAAACAGACCGGTAATCCATATTAGAAAGAGCATATTCCAAAATGTATTTCTCTCCCTATCATACCAGTTCTGCCATTGATCAAGTATATTTACTCTCCCATCCTTATTCTTCTCATTCAACAAAACAGGTAATTTCGTATCCACTTGATTTTGTAGATTTGCATTTGTATTTTTATATACATTCCTTTGCTTTGTGAAACTTTCGCTAGTGTCCACTGAGTCCTTTCGCAATTCATTTTGAACACTTTTTTCTATTTGCTCTACCGTCGCATTTTCTGAAAAACCAGATTGCCCTACATTTTCCCACGCATAAAAGGTATCTTCGGATCCAAAAACACTCTCCAAATGAAACCATTCCATATTTACAGGAATTAGCAGACGAAGTGCTAAGACCAGCCACAAACAATAACGCCCCATAACTTGATAAGGCCTCTTCGTCCTTCTGCAAAAAAGTAATACTATGCCAATCAATAGTCCTATCTGAAAAGACAACAGTACCATATCTTGAAATAATTCTATCATACGCATCATCCTTTTACTTATGGGAATTCTCTGTAATTATAGAAACAATATCTGCGATATCATCCTGGCTAATGGTTTCGTTCTTCACTAAAGAAGCAATCAAACCCTGATAGCAATTGTCATAAAAATGCTCCAAAAAACTCTTTGTCTCCCTTGATACATATTGTTCTTTTTCTACCAAGGGAGTATACATCTTAAGCCTGCCTTCCTTCGTACAGCCAAGAAATTTTTTCTCTTCTAAACGCTTTAACAAAACCTGAACGGTGGAACGTGTCCATCCTCTTTCCTGTTCCAAAATCTGCACAATCTTTCCTGACCCGATAGGTGGCTGTTCTGCCCACACAACCTGCATAACAGCCAGTTCCGAATCCGGTAATCTTTCTATCTTCTCTTTCATGATGCATCCTCCTTTGCATATTGCAGTCTATTGGTTACAGTTTACAGGTATGTAAACTATAACGTCTATTGCTACAACAGCGTCTTTGTGGCCACGCAGTTACAAATGCGTCCATCCATAACTTACAGGATTACTATAAAACTAATAACGACATTTGTCAACATAATTTTGATGACAAATGTCGTTATTAGTTTTAAATACTACTATTACAATTATTTACGGTAGAATTTACCGTTTATTTCTATTCCTGAAATTTTAGTCACATCCACGGGTTCCTTCAACAGACATTTTGTTTCTGTTGTAATTTTTTTCTCCACAGTTGCACCAAGTGGCTGCACATAAACTTTTGTATTATCCTCTAATACCACATAATGTGCCACTTCATCCGGTTCAAAATCCCCATGTACATATGCACTCATTGGATAGATATCGTATGCAATACCATCTACATTTATAGTAACCTTATCTGAGCGAACAGTGGTCGTATTGATAGATGCGCTGTATTCTCCTTTGCAAACCTGCTTTCCAAAAGATTCCAGGCTTCCATCTTCCCACACAGTGCCATGGACCAACTCCATATTGATATTGAATTTCACCTGTTCTTTGTTCATATTTCCGGCACCTTGAAAGGCATAATACATGGAATTTCCCTCTCTTTTTAGGAAATATACATTTCGAACATCGTAAGCTCCCGCATCATCCTCGCATCCACTTCCGTCTAACACGGTATCTTCAGGTAACTCAAAACCATTCTTCCCAGTTACTTTCACCACAATGTAGTAACTAAACTGATCCGATAACACTTGTAATGGTTCCACCTTAACATTTTTAAATGTATTCGTCTCCTCTAAAATCTCGAATTTGCTGTCACACATTTCATTTACCTGCTCCGAATAGGAATTCTTCTGTGCTTTTTCATCCGACAAATTCCACACATTACAAAATAGCTGGCCCACACTTTCTCCATTGATTGCTGCAACCACACCGGTTGCGCCTCCTGCGAGAAGCACCATTCCCAAAGATGCCGCTGCAACATATTTTATACTTCTTCGATTCATTTTTCTTTTCCTTCCTTTCTCATACATATCTGCTTCCTGCAACAATTCTTCCTCCAGATTTCCAACCGCCTGGAGTAATTCCTCTGAATACTTTTTACTCATAGTCGATGCCCTCCTGTCTTAGATACACTCTCAGTTGTTTCCGAACCCTGTGTAAATTTGATTTCACGCTGCCTTCTTTCATATCCATTTCTTCTGCGATTTGTTTGATTTCTTCAAAATAAAAATACCGCTTAATAAAACACACTCGTTTCTCTACCGACTGCTTTTTCAAAAAATGATAAATGGTGCTCTCCAAATGCTTTTCTAAAATTTTATTTTCCACATTCGAATCACCCGGTATACACTCATCTAACTCTTCTAAGGCAACCTGGACCAAATCTCCACCTCGTTTTTTCGTCATGCCAAGCTTTCTTTTGTTGATGGCTAGATTTCTTGTAATCTTTGCCACATAGCCCTGCAAATATTCCGGTTTACCGGGAGGTATGGTATCCCATGTTCTTAGCCAGGTATCATTTACACATTCCATTGCATCTTCTGTATTTTGGGTGATTCTCTGAGCAATGGTAAAACAATAGGTTTCATATTTATCGATCAATGCTTGCAAGCCTTCTTCTTCTCTATGAAAGATTTTTGAAACAATCTTTTCATCCTCCATTTTATGTATCCTCCTCCCTTCTAATCGAATAGGGCCCTATATCTTGTAGTTACATATTTTATCGTCCTACACTTAATAAGACAACAAATTAATCCAATTGGTTGCAATGGAATATCTAAGTGTACAAAAATAGAGATATTCGAAATGAAACCGAATATCTCTATTTTCCTGTACTGTCTTATGGTACTAATATTTCCTCATATTCACATTGGGATAAGTCAAATTCACGCCCACCAAATGTCATCTTAGTCAGTTTACTATAATCTGTACCCAACATACATCCTTCATTTACATATCCATACTTTCTTTCAGGATCATTTTCATCATAGAGAGTCTCTCCTCCCTGACCGCAATATTCCACCTTCTTGTCACCCACATAAAGGTCCATATTGGCAGCATAGCAATACTCCAAATCCTTTCTATCTCGGTATGGATCCATATCATTACTCCAAGGATCATACATACCAAAAATAATTGGGTCGCCTGCTTTATCTAACATTCGCTCTCCTTTCTTGTCCAATTGGAAAAGTGTATCTACATGTCGATATACATATTTCCAACCTTTATTATATTTAATATATAAGCGAACTGAGGTAGGAGTTGCCTCTAAACGCTCCAGAGTCACCACGTGTTTTCCGTTTTTATCTGTAAAATTCACTTTTTGATTTAGTTTATAGACACCTGTACTTTCCCCAACAGATGGCTGAAATACCAAATCCCAGTTTCCTTCTACAAGTGTAGTTGCTGGATTATTTGTGTCAAGGTTGGAACAGTCAAGAAATTTTCGAATACCAATACATACCGTGCTGTCCTTTAAATCTTTTTCAATATCATATTTAAAAATCAAAGTGTGATCATCCACGATCTCATCCACCTGCCCGATGGCTTGTAGTTTTTCCTCTGGAGCTCCCAATATGTATGTCTGATCACTGGAACTGTCAATGAGCACGGTACACAATCGTTCTCCCACTATTTCATTTACTTCATCATCAATAATCTTATATTCTTCATCAAATGTTGCCTGAATATATACCTGCGCCCGTTCATGTCCTGCCACTGTTTGCAATAATTCAAGCTTTATGCCTTTATCTTCCACAGTGGATACGAGGGCATCTTTATCCGTTTCTTCTGGTACGGAGACAAAACCATCATCCACTAATTCCTTCTGTGCATCCATATCACTGGAAATGCCGAATCTTTCTGCTACAAAAGGATGCCATAAACTACTGCTGGCATACACTCCTGTACCAATTGTCATAGTTATTCCTACAGCAATTATAGCAGCCTTAACTATTTTTCCTCTTATTCCTACTTTTCTCATAGTCGTTTCCTCCAAGTTTTGTATGACTGCAGCAGAATGTTTGGGATCTAAACTTTCCCTTCGCTCAAAGCTCTCCTTTGCTAATTCCTCAAAATTCAATTTCATAACCCTCAGCCTCCATTCCATTTCTTAGTTGATTTCTTGCATTGTGCAGTCTACTTTTTACAGTTCCTTTGGGAATATGTAATACATGGGCGATTTCTTCCACGCTCATTTGGGCTGTGTAAAACATGGAAATGACAATCTGATACTTTTTTGGTAATTGCGCTTCTAAGCTTCGCATACAGGCAATGGCTTTCTGTTTAATAATGTCCTTTTCTAAATTTTCTTCCGATCTTGGTTCAGTCAATTGTTCTTCATAAGAACATTGTGGTATCAGTTGTTTTCTTCTTTGTTCTACCCGATATTTATTTTTCCACAAATTTGCTGCTATTCCCATTACATAGTTTCGATTTTTTCGCATGATCTCCTGCGATTGTATGCCACCATCGTCCAGCTTGTGGCGCAGCTGAACTGCTTTTAAAAACGCATCTTGAAATAAATCTTCTGCTTCTATCTTGTTCTGGGTAAGTTGCAGACAAAAACGATAAATATCCTGTTGGTACTCTTGTACCAACCGAATTAGAATTTCATTTTGCATTCTGCTCCTCCTCAATTGTATATATGTTTCTTTCCTTAGTGAAAAGGCCTTTCACTATTATACTGTAGTAAGTTTACAATGGGTTCATGAAATGATGAGAAAATATGCGGATATGCAAATCTTTGCTTCTGTTGAAAAAAAGAAAGCCTTGAAAAAACAAGGCTTTCAGAGAAATTTATCACATAAGTTGTAACGAAACAATATATTATAAAGTCAAATTTTACCTAATTTAGATACTTGCAAAGCCTTTCTCTAAGTCAGCGATAATATCATCAATATGCTCTGTTCCAATGGAAAGACGAATGGTACTCTGCTTAATTCCCTGATCAGCCAGTTCCTCATCGGTAAGCTGAGAGTGTGTGGTTGTAGCAGGGTGGATTGCAAGACTCTTTACATCTGCAACATTTGCAAGTAGTGAGAAGATTTCAAGGTTATCAATAAACTTCCAAGCCTCTTCCTTTCCTCCTTTTATGTCAAATGTAAAGATACTTCCTCCACCGTTAGGGAAATATTTTTGATATAATGCATGGTCTGGGTGATCCTCCAGTGATGGATGATTTACATGTGCAACCTTCGGATGATTTGCCAGGTATTCTACTACTTTCTTTGTATTTTCTGCATGTCTGTCAAGACGAAGTGATAAGGTTTCCACGCCCTGTAAAAGTAAAAATGCATTAAATGGAGAAATGGTAGCTCCTGTATCCCGAAGAAGGATTGCTCTGATGTAGGTTACATAAGCTGCTTCTCCCACTGCATCTGCGAAAGATATTCCATGATAACTTGGGTTGGCATCTGCAATCTGTGGATAGTTACCACTCTTTTTCCAGTCAAATTTACCAGAATCTACAATAATTCCACCTAGTGAAGTTCCGTGTCCTCCAAGGAACTTGGTTGCAGAATGTACTACTACATCGGCACCATGCTCAATTGGGCGGATAAGATATGGTGTACCAAAGGTATTGTCAATCACTACAGGAAGTCCTGCTTCATGGGCGATCTCTGCTACTGCATCAATATCCGGGATGTCTGAATTTGGATTGCCAAGTGTCTCTAAAAATACCAGCTTTGTATTTGGTTTGATGGCTGCTTTTACTTCTTCCAAGTTATGAATATCAACAAATGTAGTTTCAATTCCATATTGCTTTAATGTGTGTGCAAGTAAGTTGTAAGAACCTCCATAGATTGTCTTTTGTGCTACTACGTGGTCCCCACTTCCGGCAAGGGCTTCGATGGCATAAGTGATAGCTGCTGCACCGGAAGCCACTGCCAGGGCTGCTACACCACCTTCTAAGGCTGCTACTCTTTTTTCTAATACATCCTGTGTGGAATTGGTAAGTCTTCCATAAATGTTACCAGGATCTGCAAGACCAAATCGGTCAGCTGCATGCTGGGAATTGTGGAATACATAAGATGTAGTCTGATAAATAGGTACTGCTCTTGAATCTGTTGTTGGGTCTGCCTGTTCCTGTCCTACGTGTAACTGTAGTGTTTCAAATCTGTAATTGCTCATAATCGTTTCCTCCTTAATTGTGTTCGTTTCAGAACGAATGATATATACCTGTTCATGTTTTTCTAAATCCTGTCCTACCATTTTTTGTACCAGTGTTTTGGTAGGTTTTATAGGTATATCATACACAATTGTTTTTGTTTTGTCTAATTTCTTTAAATTAGAACTGGCTATAAGTTTATCTTATAATGATAGTTTCTATTTAAGCCTTGAACTTATATAAAAAGGTTGAGTTGAGAAATTCTAGCGCAATTGCGATATTGCATATAGGAGACGAATTTTCTTATATAGATTAGGGTGTCAACAGGCCATTTTGTAAATTGCCTGTTGACACCCTAATTTTATATAAAAAAATAGATCGTTATTCACTTTGAATCAGTAGCATTTCCTCTTTCATATCATGATACATTACTATGTTTTGTTCTCGGACATCCCATATTTTCACAATCTCCTCCAGCTCTGCAGATTTTGGTGCATAGGTCTTTAGGTCGTTTGGCAATGCTTCAAAAAAATCAGGCGAAAATACAAGGGTCTTTTCATTGTCAAATACTGCTCCATATAGAATCTCTGCCTCCACCAAATCCTGAAAAATGTGGCTTCCATAGGATAATTCCGGCATATAACCGGCTCGGGTTTCCGACACTTCCAAAATAGCATCAAATTCGCTGATATCTGCAAATGCAGTAGGCACCCCAAGTTCCGGTGAGGATGTGCAGATTCGTCCCGGAACCAGCAGAATCATGTGTTTTCCTTTTTCACGAAAGGCCCAATTGATTTCTCCAAGTGCCTTGGCAACCAGATATTTGTCTTTGTACTCCATCTCATAATATGGAACGGGATCCACCATTACTACAAAATCTAGCTTCGTAGCACAGGAAAGCCCCATGGAGGCACCTTTACACTGTAGAAAAATACTGTCTGGCTCCAACTGTTCCGGCATAGATATATTTTCTTTGTCCTTTGCAATATGAAGTGGCCTGCATTGGAGTAAATTTACCACGAAATCTCCATTTTCTGTTATATTAATGGTGTATTCAATATCTACCGGATACTCATATGCGTCTTGAATCAAAGCGAGGATATCTTTCATCATATCCATCAGTTCTTTCTTCTTAACTAATCCAAGACAGGATACAAACAGAACTTCCCTTCTCTGCCCACGATCCAGAAACATTCGTTCTGTTTCATAGTCATGCTCTAACAACACGTTTTTCAGATATCTCGGCAACTGTGCCACTACTTTATCATATGGATAGTGTGCAACATCTCCTTTGGCAAAATCAATTACATCCACAAGGGATTGGGAAAATTGATGTTTTTCTTTGGAGGTAGTATGAGAAGTTGCTTCTGGTTTGTCCATGCTGACCAGTCTCGGGTAAGAGCCCTGGGTTCGATCCACTGCCCCGGTTCCAAGTCCCATAACCAGACGTAGCATTCCTTCTTTGGAATCCAAATCTTTCATAAATTTGTATGGACTATAAGAGTACCCCACACCAGCGGCACATGGCATAAAAAATCCATCATATTGGGAACCGGATACACGCATGATCAACAGGGACATTTGTTCATCCCGTCCCTGTAATCCCCGTCGAAGACGATAATCCAACACAGACGTGCCCATGGTACTTGCATACACGGTTCGAATGGCATTTTCCAAATCTTCCAAACGTTTTTCCAAAGTTCCCTGATTCGAGCAAAATACCGAATCGTATTTTCCTGCAAATGCATTGCCAAATCCATCTTCCAGAATGCTGCTGGATCGCACAATAATCGGTGAAGAACCATAATATTCCAGCATTCGGATAAACTGTTCTTTCTGGTTCACAGAAAATGTACCTTCCATAATGCGCTTCTGACATTCTTCTGCTAAGGAGAAATATTCTTCAGGCCGTCTTTGCCTTACCCGTAAATCCCAAAAATCATTGTGTACAATGTATGAATAAAACACATCAGAACCAATGTAATAAGAGTCATGTGGTTCAATATGTTCAAATAAATCCGGACGATGGTTCTCAATTAATTTTCTGGCCAAAAGCATTCCACAGGCTTTTCCGCCGATCAATCCGGTTCCGATCATTCTGGACTTTACAAGAAAGTAATCCTTTGGAGTGAAATTTTCCTTAATCAGAGCGCGCATTTTTTCATCACGGGACATCATAATATTACAAATCCGATCACAGTTCTCTTTCACGTCCATGCCCTGTTCGTACATTAACTTTGTCAGGTTAAAATATCGCTCCCAGCTATCTATATTCTGGTCACTTTCGGAGGCTTTCTGGTCATTCATCAATTGATAGAAATGACTCACCTCAACCCCGTCTAACAAAGGTCGGAATTCCCCTGTTTTTTCGTTATAGGTATGTGCCAGAAACATAGTCTCTGAGTATCGATTCCAGACTTTTAACGGGCGCACATACACCTTTCCACGATCCGAGTACACATCAAACATAAGTTGTGTGGTATCTCGGATTTTTGCAATTGCCTGAAAGGAATGTTTTCCTCTGATAATTGGAAAATAGGCTACCGTGTCTAATTTGAATAAATACGGACAGGTCACTCGGAAAAAATTACCCATCATGGCATCTGTTGCCCAGGCAGTCTGCAATTCAGACAGGCAATCAAATACATAGAAAGCATTGTAACCTTCTTTTTCTATTATATTGTGGATATCAACGGCAAAATTTTCAAACCTGTGACTTAATTCTACCGAGATCACACGTACCCCATCTGCCTCAGAAAGTAACGGCTCGTGGGAGGCAAATCTTATATAAATAATATTTCGATGGTCCTCCACTGCCTGCTGTACATAAGGCTTTACAAATAGAGAGAATTCCTCTAAATTTGTTACCTGCCAAACAACATTGTCTCCTAAGCGAATGAAATTCAATTCCTGATCCATGGACGCAATTCCTGATCTTACCGGTTCAAAAGCCGTCATACTAATCCCCCCTATACTACTATTATTTCGTCATATTTATTATGAAAAGCAATAGTATTACCTTTTTTTACCAACTTTTACAAATGTTCTATATGTCTCAGTAAAAATTCCCCATTTTCTTCCCCATAAAAATCGGCTACGAAGCCTTCTCCATTGCCAACCTGCCAATCATAATAATCTTTATGTGGACTGGAAAAGGCATCTAAGATTGCCATGATCGTTCCACCGTGCACCACAAATGCGACTGCCTTCTCTTGGTTGCTTTCTTTTAGTACAGCCCGAAAAGCATTTCTGCACCGTTCCTTAAAATCTTCTAATTTTTCACCTTCCGGAAACCCACTTTCCCCCATGGTTTCTAAAAAGGTTTGATATGCTTTTTCGTCTTTGAGTTCCTCGTAATTCTTATATTCAAAGGCTCCGAAATCACATTCCTGAAGATGATCGACCACTATTGGGTCCTGGTCCGGATAGAGGATTTGAGCCGTTTCGATACATCGTTTCATAGAGCTTGTATACACTTTATCTACCTTGGGAAAACAACTGTTTGCTAATCGAAGGGCTTCCTCTTCACAAAGACTTTCATCGGTTCTTCCAACATATCGTTTTTTCTTGTTTCCCGGTGTTCTACCATGTCTGATAAAATAAATTTTCATGTTTGCTCCCTATCTTTCCGATTCTTGCTCGAACTTCATTGATCGCATTGTTCCCATTTTTTACATAACTGGTAAATAGCGAAAGAAAGCAATGGATTTTCTATTTTCGGATAGTATTTTCTTTATTTTCAGAAAACCTGCTAGTAAAAACGGAATGCAGATGATTCCCCATGCCACACAAAACTTAGCCGGCAAATATCCTTCCATAATGTGCATGGCATTTGCTGTCGGAGCGATCGCTAAACCGGCAGTTAATATAGTTATCAGACCTATGATTCTTTTTTGTTTCTTGTTCATAAACATACCTCTTTTCTATAAAAAATCGTTCTTTGGTTCTTTTCATTCTTAAGATTTACCAGACCACCTTTCTTTTCTGCTGAAAATCATTGAAGAAAGCACCAGTGCCATTAACCTAAGCCTTAAGCTTTTATGAAAAGGTTGGCCCATGTATCATGGTATTGTAGAACATTTTAATGGTACAGAACAAAGTGGACAAGTCCACTTCAACTCCTTGTATCCCTCGCTCATGAGGGACTTGCTCTATAGGACGAACTTTCCTATAGAGCAAAAAAGAGGTTACTGCAAAGTAACCTCAAATATGTTTGTTTAGAGAGTAGATTCTATCTGTGCAGAGATAGAATCACTCTCTTTTCGTTCGCATATTTCAAGGATCTCCGTCGTTCGCAGAAATATTCTCAAAATGTAAATCCGTCTCCTGACTTAAGTTCAACGCTTCACAACCTTCCCAAGATTATTCTCAGTGGCCTCTGTGTCGCTCCCTATTACAGTGGCGTGACCGTACTGGATTTGCACCAGTTTCCGACATAGCAAATGTTATATCCCAACATTTGTAAATAACTTACATCTATTGTTGTTATCGTAACACAAATTGTCCTCTTAGAAAAGGGGCAATTTTTTTTATGAAAAGGGGACAGTTGTGATTCCGTAACTGTTCACAGGTAGGTATTTTCGGTACCGAAAATACCGTATGAAAATCTACCGTGTGCAGATTTGGGCAATTTTCCATGCGCAGCATTGCCCAAATCAGTTCCAGTTCACATACCTGTGAACTGGAACGTTATTCCAATAATTCATAATGACCAAATTCGGCATGTTCAAAGTCTGCAACTTCATTGTATGCAGCCAGTGCAAAATCAAACAATTTTGCGCCCACCAGTCCTCCGGTTCCTTCTCCAAGACACATTCCTGCGTGAATGTAGGCTTCTTTTCCAATTGTTTTTAAGGCCAGCTGGCCGGCTGGTTCTGCGGAACAATGAGAGGCAAACATATAATCTTTACAATTCGGAGCCAGTTTTGTGGCACAGATCGCACCAATGGCAGAAATAAATCCATCGATCAAAACCGGAACATGGTAGATTGCCCCTCCCAGAAACGCTCCTGCAATTCCGCAAATATCAAAACCACCCAATTTGCACATAACATCCAGAATGTCGTCTTTGTTCGGTTTGTTTACTTCAATTGCCTGTTCTAAGATTTCAATTTTATGTTTGATACCGTCAGAAGTTAAACCGGCCCCTTTTCCAGTTACTTGGGCAACTGGGACGCCGGTTAATACGGATAACATTGCACTGGAAGTAGAAGTATTTCCGATGCCCATCTCTCCGGTAACAAATAAATTATAGCCTTTTTCTTTACATTCACGAACCGTATCAATCCCAACTAAAATTGCTTCTTCGCACTGCTCGCGGGTCATAGCCGGTCCTTTTGCCATATTTTTTGTTCCAAGAGCTACTTTTTTATGTACCATGCCTTTCACATGAGACATATCTCGATTGATACCAATATCAATTGGAATGGTTCTTGCACCAGCAACTCCCGCAAAGGAATTAATGGTTGCAATTCCTTTTGTAAAGTTTTCCGATACGATCGCAGTCACTTCACTTCCTGTCTGTGTAACGCCCTCTTCTACTACTCCATTGTCTGCACAAAAGATAAGGACTGCCTTCTTATCTACTTTGGGATTGAGTTCTCTGGTTATACCTGCAAGCTGGATTACAAGATCTTCTAATTTTCCGAGACTTCGCAGGGGCTTTCCTACCTGATCCCACTTCTCCCTTGACATTTCACACATATCCTGATCGATTGGTTGGATACATTTTAATAACTCTTCTAATCTACTCATATGGCATCCCCTTTTCTTATATTCTGTATATCTATTATACAGGACTTTTTATTCTTGTTCTCAACTATTCTTCAAATAAAGTAAGAGAGATGTTGGTACATCTCCCTTGTGATTCGCTTCTATTTTATTAATTATATTCTCTTTTTTCGGTGGGAAAAGGGACAATTCTATCTTTTTCGCTGTGACAGACGATTATGTTACAGTTCACAGGTATGTGAACACGATTATAACTGTTTGATTCTTTCTACTAACTCTGGAAACTTTTTCTTTATATACTCTGTGCTCTTTGGTCCATGAGGCACCAAACAATTGGTGCAATCTTTGATCCCTTTGGAGGTGTACGAAAAATTACCTCCACAGTCTTTTCCTAAAGCATACAATGGGCAATAACAAAAGAGACAATTGAAATTCTCCTTATTTGCCCCCTGGTGACATGGAAAGTATTCGCATTCGCTGTTCTGAAAAAAGGATGCACTATTTTTTTCTTTCATATGAATTTTTCACTCCTAACTTTTTGACCCTTCATTCACATTTCTCATATTCCCCTCTGCCTGTTTTGCCCATTCCGTGGCTGCACATCCGCCACAGGCAGTTTCTTTGTACTGCATTGGCATAGCATCCCCAATTTCTCTCATGGCATCTATCACCTGATCTACAGGAATGCGACTTTCCACACCTGCCAAAGCCATATCTGCGGCTGCTATTGCATTCATAGCCCCTGCATAGGAATCGTTGGTATCCACATACTGCTTTATGCGTTCTCCATCTCCACCAACAAAGCCACTTTTCGACCGAAGATTCCCTTCATAAGCACAACTTGCCTGATACATGGTATTCCACATATGCTCCATTTTTTTTCGAGAATCTTCTTCCGTAATACCACATTCCTTACAATCGGCTTCCCCACCAAACTTCTTTAAGGATCTCTTATTAATTCCCGCCTTTGCCATCTGTGTGTCGGTTACGATACAGGCGCCATCCATAATTGCCTGTTTTGCCAAAGCAACCGCATTCTCAGAAAAACATAAATTATCTGCATAATCAAAATCTGCGGAGGTATGGATCACCCGTTTGATAATACTTTCCTGATCTTTAGGGAACTTTCGGTCTCCCAGCTCTTCTGTGATAATCTCAAAGCTTCTCTTTTCAATATCTCTTGGCAATACCTGCCCCAATAAAATCTTCTCCATATCCGTACCTCCTTACATACCGGCATCCACAATCTTATAAACCTGTTCCATATCCAATGCCAGGCGAACTGCCTTTGCTAATGCGTCATATTGCTTTTCTTTATAATTGGTTAACTGGAAGGCATTTACCTTGCTGCAATCCAATCCCTTTTCCTCTAAGACAGAAGCCACAATGGTTTTTACCACTTCATCGGAATCAAAAATTCCATGCACATAACTTCCATATACATTTTCATTCTGTGCGCCATCCGCTGTTTCTTTTCCATTGTCAATGATATTACTGATCGTAGTCAGAGAGGAAGTGCCGGACTTAAGTTCCGTTTCACCCATATGAATCTCATATCCTTCTAATGACAATCATATCAAATTCATCTTCTAACTGATGATAGGCATCTAATACCGCCGGCACAAACTGTTCTTTCTTCTGATAATACTCCATTGCTGACATAGTTCCATAGACTTCTCCATTTACGATAACCTGTGAACCCGTATCGTTTGTAGGTTTTAATAAGATAGGATTCATAATTGCTCTTGGTTCGATTCCAGCAGCCTCTGCCTGCATTACCTGTGCTCTTCCCATTTCCAGTCCTTCTTTTGTAATAAAAGAATTCAAAGCCATATTTTGTGACTTAAACGGTGTGGTCTTAAGTCCATCCTGCATAAAAACTCTGCACAAACCTCCGGCCAATAAACTTTTTCCTGCATTTGACATAGTACCCTGTATCATAATAGACTTTGCTTTTGCCATATCTTATTCCTCCTAACTAAGTGAATTCTTAAGAGCCGTGACCAGTCTCTTATTTTCCTCTTCTGTCTTTACGGCTATTCGATAATAGCCCGCCTGTAATCCTGTATAATTGCTACAGTCCCGTATAAGAAAGCCCTGTTTTATCATTTTCTCTTTTAATTGTTTCTCTGCTTTAAAAAACAAATAATTTGCATCAGATTTCCATACCATAAGATTCATTTGTTTTAATTCTGTATACAAATACTCTTTTTGCTTCTCAATATACCTTCGTATCTTTTCTGGGAAGTCTGTAAGACCTAGTGCTGCAAGCCCCGCTTCCTGGGCTACTGTTGACACATTCCACGGTGGACCACAAAGCTGCATCTGTTCCAACAATTGCGCATTCTCACAAAAACCATATCCCAAACGAATTCCGGCTAATCCATACATTTTCGTAAATGCCCGCAAGGTTAACATCTTATCGTAGTGTTTCCTGTCTTTATATGGAAGAAACTGCTTTTCTTCCCCTACAAAGTCCCGAAAACATTCATCTAATAAAAAGGCGATATTTTTTTCCTTACACCTTTTTATAATCTTCTCTAATAATTTCTCTGGAATACTGATCCCCGTTGGATTGTTTGGTGTACAGAGACAGATTATATCCACTTGCTCAGTCAATGCTTCCAGAAACTTCTCTGTCAAAGTAAAAGTCTGGGAATCCAGTTTGTAATACTCCACTTCACATCCCACACTCCGCAATGCCTGTTCATACTCAGAAAAACAAGGTACCGCAAGCAATGCTTTCTGTGGCTTTATTGCTGCCACAAACCGATAGATCAGATCTGCCGCCCCATTGCCACAAATTATCTTTTCTGATTCAATCTCTTCCGCATTTGCAATTGCATCACGCAATTTTCTACAGTAAAAATCCGGATAAGGTGCAACATGTTCTGCCGCTTTTTTGATTGCTTCAATCACTTCACCGGATGTTCCAAATGGATTTATATTTGCGGAAAAATCCACTAACTGAGGATAGCTATAGATATCTCCTCCATGTCCATACTTCATATTACAACCATCCTTTCTAACCTGTGAACCAATGTCATTTACTTAAACCTTGCACTTTTATGAAAGGGTTGCCCTGCGAGTATCTCTTCTAAAAAAGACAGATGACTCCCCACTTAATAAAAGGAAACAGAAATACCGCAAGCCAGGCCGTCCGGTACATCAATTGATTTACCTTCTTTATGGTAAGTGGCTCTACCGGTTTCAGTGCCTCACCAATACTTGGTTTCTCATGTAATACGCCAAAATAGTATGCAGGTCCTAAGATCTGGATATGTAAGGCCCCTGCACATACAGCCTCTGTCTGTCCTGCATTTGGACTGGAGCTTTTTTTTCGATCCCTTTTGTATATGTGCCACGCCTCTTTTGCGTCCATCTCTGGCGAAATTGCTGCTGCAAGTAACATGAGAAATGCGCTTACTCTTGCAGGTATAAAGTTGACCACATCGTCCAGCTTTGCTGCAAATCTTCCTAAATACATGTATTTCTCATTCTTGTAACCAATCATGGAATCCATAGTATTGATGGATTTATAAAGAAAACCTGCAACTGGTCCACCAAGCATGGTATAAAAAATAGGGGCGATCACACCATCCGATGTATTTTCTGCTACCGTCTCTACCGCAGCTTTTGCAACCCCTGTCTCATCCAGCCGATCCACATCTCTTCCCACGATCATAGAAACGGCTCTTCTGGATTCCTGTATATCTTTTGTCTCCAATGCCTCATACACCTTCATACTCTCCGTTTTCAAAGATTTCGTTGCATAGACAAAATAGCACAGAATGCTCTCTATCCCAATTCCCAACAGTACATGGATTCGATAACAGACGATCAGGAGCAGTAAGGGAAGCCCCGTTGATACTACCATCACCATAACGGCTAGCACAATACCAGCCACAAATAACTGCTTATCTTTTGTTCCAAAGCACTTTCTCACAATTTTTTCGCACATATCAATCCACTGACCAATCAATCGAATCGGATGCCAGCGAAACCATTGAGGATCACCTATCAGCAAATCTAACAGAAATCCGATCAAACAAGAGTACAAAGAATATTGCATCATACATCACTTCCCTTTATCATGGTTGGTATTCCACAGAATACACGGTATACTTCATCTGCCTGTTCTGCAATCTTGCATAACATACGTCCGGTCTCTTCTCTCCATTCCCGTTCTTCCTTATCCATGGGAACAATTCCCGAACCAATTTCGTCACTTACAATAATCCAGGAAGGATTCTCTACCAAAAGCTTCGTCTTTTCTTTGTAATCCTCTTTTGCCCTTAACCATTGTTTCATATACAAATGAAATCCATTGATCCATACTTTTCCTTTTACTCTTCCCCGCCGATTCTCTTTTAGCAATTCTTCTGCTGACTCATTCTTATACTCAGGAAAATTTTCTTGTGTCCATTTTGTCTTTCCCTGACATTTTCCACCTATTATTAATATTTTTTTCATAAAGACCATCCTTCTTTTATATTGTTCCAGTAACTAAAACACCCTGCATCCTATCATCAGAGTAAATGCAACTGCCAATTCACTCATTTGCAAAAAGAAACCGGCAAGGTCACCAGTAATGCCTCCAAACTTGGTTCTGCAAACATAATAGTGATAACCAAACATCATCAATAAGGTTGCTAAGGTAATTCCTCCTAAAATCATATCAAAGTAGAATAGAATACCGTTTTCCACCAAAAACATTGCCAGTAATATAATAGTGGCATTTCTTTTCTGTGCATGATCCTGGAAAGTTGCTGCAAGCCCTGTATTACGTGCCAGAGGAAAGCTTGCAATACTGAATCCGCTCAGTGTTCGTATCATCACAAAGGATAACGCAAATTCCGGAAGTGCTCTCCAGTCAAATTCCGTTAACACAGCTACATACGACAAAAGGTAAACGATACCAAACGTAATTGCAAAGGCACCCGAATTGGAATCCTTTAATATTTCTAATTTTCTCTCTTTACTTGCATTGGAACTTAACGCATCCACTGTATCCAAAAAGCCATCCATATGAATACCGCCAGTTAGTATGATTGGCAAAATAGTAAGTAGAACAGAAGTAAAGAAACCATTCATATTTCCAATCTCACATAATCTGACACACCCCCAAAGCGCAAGACCGATTACCGCTCCCACCATTGGAAAAAAACAAAGGGCGTATCTCATATTTTTCTTATTCCAATCGACCCTTGGCATGGGTATCTTCGAATACATTGCAAATGCAATAATCAATGACTGTATCACCAGAATCACCTCTTTCCTGAATCATAACCTATACTTTATGCTGTATGGGAATCCCGCACACCACTTCGACCACCTGGTCTGCCAAGGTAGCTATTTTACAATTCAAATCTCCAATTACCTTGATAAACCATCGGGTATACTCGTCGTAGGCAATGGAATCTCCAAACACATCGTTGGTAACAATCACCAGATGCTTACAACTGCTGTTTAATTTTTTTACGCCTTTGTAAACCATCTCTGCAGTCCGATCTCCTGCGCCGCCTTCCGCAAAACATTCATTACTTACTAAATTAGAAAGGCAATCCAAAAGTACGATACTGTCTTCCTCCACAGTAACATTTTTCAGATCAAAAAAACACTCTATGGTTTCAAAGCCTTTGTCTTTACGCATCATACGATGGCGATGAATCTTTTGCTTGGTTTCTTCATCGTTTCCCATCATAGTGGCAATATATATCAATTGATTCTTGGGAAAGTTTTTCTTATATGCAGTAATGATATTCTCGGCATATTCCGATTTCCCACTACCACTTCCTCCACAGACTACGGTAAGCATCTGCTTCACCCTCTTTCTTTTCTTTGCTCTACACAGCGTTGCAAAAAACGAATGGGAACTTGTAAATTGGAATAAAAATACAAATGAGGATATCCCGCAAGCATGGTATCTGTCACATGCATACATTCCCAGCTTCTATTACCGGAAGGCTTTGTTGCCCTCCACGCATTGCCGTTATTGTCACTGTCCCAGTAGTGAAATTCATGGGCTTTGATCCGTTCTTCTTCCATCAGAAAAGGATTTCTCTCCTGTGCACTCAACTCTGCATAACCAAATCGAACTAGCCGCTCTTTTTTCTCTGTCTTACCTTTTATAAAGCCAACCATAGGATACGCTTGTTTTGTCTGGTCCTCCATCTGCTCATGAAGATACATAAAACCGCCGCATTCCGCCATACAACAAAGCCCCTCCGACAATTCCCCATACACGCTCTCCCGCATGGATTGATTTTCAGATAATTGTCTGGCATAGATTTCCGGATACCCACCACCAAAAATCACTGCATCCAGTTGCTTTGGAAGTTCCGAATCCTGTAACGGACTAAAAGGTACGATCTCACAACCCATTTCTTTCAGAAATTCCAAATTATCCTTGTAGTAAAAGCAAAATGCCAAATCTCTCGCAACACCTATTCTTAACTTGGCAGATTTTATACTTGCAATTGCATCTTTTTGCTTTTCATAAATTTTTTTGATTCCGTCTGGACAATCGCTGTCTAAATCAGATGCGGTATGTGCCAATGCGAAAATCCCATCTATATCCAGATACTGCTCCATGTCTGCTCCAAGATTGTCCAATTCCTGCTCTAAATTTTCCAGCTCATAAGGTGTCACCAGTCCTAAATGTCTGCTTTCCAACTGAAAATTTTCCAGTGTGGGCACACATCCATATACTTTCACATCAAACTCCTGTTCAATTTTTTCTTTTAGGATCTTACCGGACATGGGACTGATTCCATTTAGGATCACACCCTTGATTGTATGATCCTTCCGAAATTCCAAGAAGCCCTGCAGTTCTGCTAACACAGAAATCGCCCTTCCTTTTGCCGGAAGTATCAGAATTACCGGTGTATGGGTCTGCTGACAGTACTCAATTGCATTTCTCGCCTCTACCGTAATTCCGTCCTGGGAACCCATTCCAATTCCAACTATGAAAATTTTTTTCATAAGACAATTACTTCCCTTCTATCTGATATCCTCTAGGTGTTATCATCTTTTCACGAAGTATCTTCGTATTTGAATTACCAATAAAAACAGTAGTAAACATATCCACCTCTGTATCAGCCAGCTCTTTTAGGGAAAGAATGCTCATTTCCTCTCCTTCCCGACCGATATTTTTTACATAACCACAAACGGTATCCGGTGCTTTGTATTGTAGAAAAATATCACATGCCTTCTTTAGATAATCTTTTCTTTTTTTGCTGGGCGGGTTATCCGAAATCCAAAAACATCTTTACTTTTCGGTATGCTACCTTGCCACCGCCTATTACTAAACATTTTTTTCCGTCCGTCTTAACAAATGCTGGAAAATAAGCCATATTTATTCCTCTCCTTTTTTCGAAACCAGGCTGCCTTTTAATTCCTCTAAATTCTTAGGATATTTCTTTTTGTTTGTTACAGTTCACATACCTGTGAACTGTAACAATTGTTTGATTATATAGTTTTTCTAAATGAAACAAAAACAGTAAGTCCAATTGTCACTACAAAATAAATCAACATAATCCCAATTTCTCATGCCTAAAATATATGTATAGTAGTCCAAACTATGACTATGTCTTTTCAACATCATGCCCCCTTTACAAAAAGAGACAATGAAGCCACCTATGTGACACCATCGTCTATTAATTACTATTCGAGTGCCTCTAAAAGGTAACAATCAGCTACCCATATGCAAGCATATTGTATCCAATTGTTACTTTTTTGAGACTTCTGAATAGTTACATTTAACCATAAACTGCCCCCTTTTTCTAGGGGCAATTTTTATAAATTCAAGGGGGCACACAAGAAATTCTTGTGTACCGGTACACCCATTCCCTAAATCTCTAAATTCATTACTATACAGAGGGTGCCATTCGTAAAATGCCAGAATATATTATATGGCCAATAATAAACATCTTGGCTGGTCATTTTACTCTACAGAAAGCACTTTATAATCCTGAGCCTCTACTGTCTGTTTTAACACGTCATCTGAGACCTCAGTATTCAACATAACAGTCGCAGTTCCGCTCTCATGACTTACTATTGCCTCAATTACCTCAGGAAGTTCCTCTAAACATTTCTTCACTCTTGCCTCACAGTGTCCACACATCATACCTTCGATTTTCATTGTCTTTGTCATGGTTTTCATCTCCTTTTTTCTTTTCTTATCCTTCCTTGAATCATATATATTCAACAGGTTCAGCCGCAATGCATTGGTCACCACGCAGAAACTGGATAAGCTCATGGCCACAGCTCCGAAAATCGGATTGAGCTGCCAACCGAATATTGGAATCCACACGCCGGCTGCCAGGGGAATTCCAATAATGTTATAAATAAATGCCCAAAATAAGTTTTCATGAATATTTTTAAGAGTAGCACGACTTAAACGGATAGCCCCAGGCACATCGGAAAGACGGCTCTTCATCAATACCACATCAGCTGCATCAATGGCAATATCTGTTCCAGCGCCGATTGCAATTCCAATATCTGCCCGGGTAAGCGCCGGTGCATCGTTAATACCGTCTCCCACCATGGCCACCTTACCTTTTTTCTGAAGATCACGGATCACGCGTTCTTTTCCATCTGGAAGTACTCCTGCAATCACCTCATCCACACCGGAAATCTTTCCAATTGCCTGTGCTGTGTGCTCGTTATCACCAGTCAACATAACCACATGGATGCCCATATTCTGAAGCTCTTTTACCGCCTGTGGACTATCCTCCTTAATGACATCTGCCACTGCAATTATTCCCAGTAATTCTCCGTCTTTTGCAAAAAACAACGGTGTTTTTCCTTCCGCCGCCAAGCTTTTGGCACGTGTTCTTATGGTTTCCGACACATTGGCTTTTTCACTGATGAATTCCAGATTTCCGCCGTACAACACCGCATTCTCATACCGAGCAGTAAGGCCGTTACCCGGAAAAGCTACAAAGTCCGTTACTTCCTGATTCTGCAGCTTCTCGTCCTCCTTACATTCCTGCTCGTTACGCCTCTTCTCAGCATACAAAAGAATTGCTTTTGCAAGTGGATGCTCACTCTTTCTCTCTAACGCCTCCGCGTAAAACAGTAACTCCTGTTCACTATAACCATTGAACGGCACCATATCTGTCACCCTAGGCTCCCCCTGTGTAATCGTACCAGTTTTATCAAGTGCCACTATCTGCATTTTACTGGTCTCCTCTAGGGAAACCGCAGTCTTAAACATAATACCATTCTTCGCTCCCATACCATTGCCAACCATAATCGCAACCGGAGTAGCAAGTCCCAATGCACATGGACAACTAATAACTAAAACAGATATTCCTCTGGCAAGTGCAAAACCTATTGTCTCTCCAGCTAAAAGCCATACAAAAACTGTAATGGCCGCAATTGTAATAACTATAGGAACAAACACGCCAGATACCTTGTCGGCCACCTTTGCAATCGGTGCTTTGGTTGCTGCTGCGTCGCTTACCATCTGTATAATTTGGGAAAGTGTCGTGTCTTCACCAACTCTCGTTGCCTCACATTTTAAAAAACCTGACTGATTAACCGTCGCCGCTGACACTTTATCTCCCACTGTTTTATCCACCGGAATGCTCTCGCCGGTCAAAGCAGCCTCATTAATTGCACTGCTTCCTTCTATAACTATACCGTCTACGGGAATACTCTCACCTGGACGAACGACAAATATATCTCCCTTTTTCACCTGTATGGCTGGTACTTTGTGCTCTTTTCCATGTACAATTAACGTGGCCGTCTTGGGTGCAAGCTTCATCAGACTCTTCAATGCGTCTGTGGTCTTCCCCTTTGAGCGTGCTTCAAGCATCTTTCCCACTGTAATCAATGTCAGGATCATCGCTGCAGATTCAAAATAGAACTCATGCATATAGGAGATGACGCCTGCCATATCTTGGTGTACCTGTGCATCAGTCATTGCAAAAAGGGCATAGGTACTGTATCCAAAAGATGCCCCCGCTCCAAGCGCCACCAATGTATCCATATTTGGTGCGCCATGGGTAAGGCTCTTGAATCCATTAACAAAAAACTTCTGATTAATATGCATTATGATAATGGTAAGAATCATCTGTAAAAGCCCCATGGCCACATGATTCTCCTCAAAGAATGCGGGAAGTGGCCATCCCCACATCATATGTCCCATAGAAACGTACATGAGCACAACAAGGAATCCAATTGATAATTCCAACCTCTTTTTTAAAAGTGGCGTTTCCTGATCGATTAGCATATCTGAAGCTTCTACCATCACATCTGTTTCCGTTTCTCCTGCTGTCATCCCGACAGAACTCTCATCTACTGCTCCTCTTCGTGATGTTTCTTTCTTCATCGCTCCGTATCCGGCATCCTCAACTGCTTTAATAATTGCTGCAGGATCTGCTGTTCCCTCAACCCCCATGGAATTTGTCAATAAGCTGACAGAACAGAATTTCACACCGCGAACTTTCGCAACTGCTTTCTCCACGCGAGCGCTACAGGCAGCACAACTCATTCCTGTCACTTTGTATTGTTCCATGCGTCTATCACCCCTTTCCCAAATATATCTATCACAAATGCATCCTATCACACTACTTCATCAACTTCTGTAATATAGTCACCAGCTCGTCCACAGTCTCCTCTTTGCCTGCAAGGATATCCTGTGTTACGCAGGTTTTAATGTGATTGGAGAGTAATACCTTATTAAAGCTATTAAGCGCCGCACTCACCGCCGCCACCTGTGTCAGAATATCCGTGCAGTAAGCATCGTTTTCCACCATACCCTTAATTCCCCGCACTTGTCCCTCAATACGGTTCAAACGATGAATCAAATCCTTGTATTCTTTTTCCGAACGATCTTTTGTTTTGTGAGCACAACACTCTCTTTCTTCACTCATATACTAAGCAACCTTTCTCATTAAAGTAAAAAAGCTTTCTTTTTATTATTTTCATTCTTATAGTATACCCCATTATCGCGCATTATATACCCCAATGGGGTATATGTCAATAAGAACAAAGTAAAAAAAGCATTCAGACCATTTCAGCCTGAATGCCACCAATTTTCTTATTTAATTAATCGCTCCTAGAATAATTGACCTGGAAGTTTCAATTTTTCTTTAACCGGAAACTCCTTATCAAATGCTTCCATTTCTGCTTCATCCACAAAATAGCCCTGTGGTGTTGCATACTCACCTGTAATCCCATTTAAATATCCTGGGATCAATTCCTTGCATAAAAAGAAGGAAGCATCTTCGCCTTCCGGTAATCCATGATAACGAATGCCGAAGGTGCTTGCATAAGTAAAGCCGCTTTTTCCGTAAAAATCAATGTTTCCCTCAAAACAAAGTGCACCGCAACCAATTTCTTTTGCCTTTTCTAAGGAATAATCTAACAATATTTTTCCATATCCCTTTCTTTTCAGTTCCGGTGTAATGCAGATTGGCCCCATCGTCATAATAGGGATCGTCCTGCCATCATCCGCTTGGATATTTGCTCTCATAAACATGTTCTGACCAATTATTTTACCATTCTGTTCCATAACAAAATCAAGTTCCGGAACAAATGCCGAATCATTTCGAAGCTGATTTAACACATAATGCTCCAGACACCCTGGACGATATACATTCCAAAAGCTTTCTCTTACTAAATTTTCTACTTCTCGATATTCTTCTTTTTGCTCTAAACGTATTACGATATTACTAGTATTCATTATTTTATCTTCATCCTTTCTGAGAACCATCCCTTGCAAACAAGTGAAGTACAGTCATTCGTATTTTTCTTTGTGTCAGACATTACTAGCTCCTTTATCTCGTGAACGACCGTTTACTGATATTATAGTAAACAGTCGTTCACTTGTCAAGAAGTAATCTTATATTTATTGACCAAGTGGTTAACAATATAAAAGGATCAAAATACTATGAAAAAAGCCGAAAAAACTCATGAATTATCTCAAAAATCATACAAAAAGTCTGGACCACTATATGTCTGCACGTATGGATTTCTTCAATACTTATTCAAATGAGACACACATTTTTTTGAAGCTTTGCTTACTCCACCGCCTCATCTGTCAGATTGGATTAATCCTATACTTTCAGAATTTAATTCATTTAATGAAACAATATATAATCAGGCTCTTGATTCCCTCATTCTTCGGGATCATGTCTCAAGGGAAGATGCCCTGGCCTATTTCCGACTGATGCAGCTTATGCTAAATGGGTATTTCATGCAAAAGGACCTGTTACAGACACCCTTCTCCCAATGACTATATTAGACGATATAGTGGGAATTGTAGTATTTTTTACAGTGAATTCTTTGGTTGCCCGCACAGCTTCCAGTGGTACACTTCCGCTTTACATGATTCCGGTTATGATTTTTCTTCCAATTGTAATTGGTGCTATCGTCGGTTTTCCCACTGGACTCCTATTAAAAAAATGTCATAAGAAAATCACATGTTTAGCAGTACTGCTATGCGGTATTTCAGTTACAATGCTGATGGGCTGGAGCATAAACACTTATTTGCTTTCCGACATCACACTCAATTATATGCTGATGGGTGTTGCATTCATGTGCAAAATTCCATGTATCCATATTTCTCATAGAACGAGATGTACGATACCCTATTAGTCCATTTATATTTTTAGGATCGTGCACTGTCAGAAAAATCCCCATCCAATGTATTGACAGCAAAAAGAGGGGAATACCAAAAACAAAAAACATTTTGCTTCCTGTCATACCATTATTACCGTTAAAAGTAAATTCAGGTAAACACAGCCCAATAAAAATTGGTAGTAAAATAACAACTGAGGATATCATAAGTTTCCATTTATTTTTCTTCATCATAATTTGTCTCTCCTTCATTTAAATCAAGTCCAATATCTGCTCAATGTTCTTCTTTCCAAAGAATACCTTATCCTCGTTGATAACAAGACAAGGGACGCTCATTACGTTGTACTTCTGCTTTATGCCGCCAAAGTGATTAATATCATAAACCTCGGCCGCAACAAGAGGATTCATAGTTGCTATCTTCTGCGCAGCTGTCACCAGTTCCGGACACATGGTGCAGGAAAGAGAAACCAGTATCTGCATATGCACCTCTTGATTAATCTTTGTAATTCTTTCTTTAACTGAATCATTTACAGTCTGACCTTCTCCTGCCGCATTGTATAATCCCAGAACAAAAGATGTAAATTCATGTCCGCCCGGCACACCATGAAAAGCAAGCCCTGTATCCGACTGATCCTCTCTAAATACCCTAACACACGGAGTCTCGCTTACTGTATGGCTTTCTGCAATCTCCACTGAGAGTTTATCCGTAAGTTCTGTCATTGCTTCTACATAGTTTTTTAGTTCCTCAGATAGCGGCTTTGAATCAAGATAGAGCTTTAATCGTAATGAATGTTCCATCTTGAAAAAGACTGTTTTTAGCTGTGCCGTCATATCTACATCAAATAAGGAATCGGCTGATTGATTTGCTCTCTCATGTTCTTTTTCAGTATTTTCCTGTCTGACCACTCCTTTTATCTGAGGCTTTAATCCGGTTATTTTCTGCATTTTCGCTGCATATCGTTCCAATTCTGTGGCTGCCAAAGCTCCGTCACCCACAGCAGTAACCACCTGGCGAAGATTTTTGACACAGACATCCCCGGCTGCATACAAACCATCAATATTGGTTTTCTGCTGTTCGTCCGTTTCAACATAACCCTGCTCATTTAATTTTACAAAATCCTTCACAAGTTCTGTTTCCGGCTCATATCCCGCAAATACAAAAACCCCAAATGTATCTCCTTCCTCTGCTTGGTATTCCGTCATTTCTCCAGTCTTATTGTTTTTATATTTCAAACTATGCAGAGCCGTATCTCCCTCAACACTGACCACACTGCTATTGGTAATCACTGTTATTTTTTCATGGTTCTTAGCTACATCTGCGGTACTCTTAGCACAGGAAAAATCATCTCCCCTAACCAGAACCGTTACATGTTTGGCGTATCTCGTTAGGAACACGCTCTCCTCTGCAGCCGCAAATCCGCCACCTATGACAAACACCTCTTTTCCTGCAAAAAACTCTCCATCACAGGTAGCACAGTACGCTACGCCATGGCCTTTGAACTTCTCCTCTCCGTCAAATCCGATTTTTCTGGGATGTGCGCCTGTAGCAAGGAGAACCCCAAAACACGCAATTTCTCCTCTGCTTGTGATTACTTTTCTGATTTTATCTGTTAAATCAAATCCTGTTACCTCTGCAAGCATAAATTCTGCCCCAAAGCTTTCCGCCTGTTTTCGCATGGTTTCTGTTAATTCCTTGCCACTTGTCTTATAAACTCCCGGAAAGTTTACCACCTCGGAAGTAATGGTAATCTGTCCACCAAACTGCTCTTTTTCTACAACCAGTACTCTGTATTTTGCTCTGGCAAGGTACAGGGCTGCAGTAAGCCCTGCGGGACCTCCGCCGACCACAACAACATCGTATAAATTTTCCATAATAAATCCTTCCTTTCAAAAACGGCATCGGTTCTACTCCCTACCGATGCCGTTGTAATTCCTATTTGAGCTTAAAGCTGTCCAACCAAGTCAAGGCTCGGTTTTAACGTCTCTGCTCCCGGCTGCCACTTTGCCGGGCATACCTCATCGCCATGTTCATATACAAACTGACTTGCCTGCACTTTTCGGAACAATTCATCTGCATCTCTTCCAACATTTCCCGCATTTACCTCGTATGCCACAATCTTTCCATCAGGGTTTACAATAAAAGTTCCACGCTCCGAAACACCATCTGCTTCAATATACACCTCGAAATCTCTGGAAAGTGCATGAGTAGGATCAGCGAGCATAGGATACTGAATCTTTTGAATCCTCTCAGACGTATCATGCCATGCCTTGTGTACGAAATGGGTATCACAGGATACCGAATAAATCTCGCATCCGATTTTTTTAAATTCCTCATACTTATTTGCCAAATCTTCTAATTCAGTAGGGCAGATAAAGGTAAAATCCGCTGGATAAAAAAAGAATACACTCCACTTTCCCTGCAAATCAGCTTTTGTCACTGTTTTGAACTCATTGTTCTGAAATGCCTGTACTGAAAAATCACTTACTTCTTTGTTGATTAATGACATATAAATCCTCCTTTTACACGAGTATCATACAATACTTCTTTAATTCAAGCTTTGGTTAGTTATTTCTCAAAACTGTAATATTTATTCATATTTATAGGCAGAAAGAAAAGTTTCTGCTTTTTCTTGTGACATTGATTTTGGTGAAATGTATTTTTCTTCATATATCATTTGTAAGTGCAATTGCTCTGCAACTGCATTTGATACTGCTTTTCCGATACACTCTCCAAGTCTTACATCTGTATTTGCATGAAACAACTTAATATTTGATTCCATATCTCCAATCACAATCACACCATCTGTACCGGAGCCACTTGCGTACTGTTCGGAATAACAACTCTTATTAAATACAGCTTCTAATTCTGTATGTATTCCACCACATAAACTAGAGGTACTGAGCACCTTTCTCTTTCCACCAAAGGAAAGTACAATATCCGTCGTTGTTTGTGTGATTTTATCTCCATTTTTTTGGATCTGCTGTATATTTTTTCTTTTCATTTTACTTGTTCCTCACTTTTCACACATACTACAAGAGCAACAAAGTTCTCTTTTCCCTTGTTGCTCTCGTGATTGTTTATTTTCTTGGTTTACTTACTTTACTTTCTTTACATTACTATAGCTGCTCTTATGCTTTCCATTAATTGCACAAACTCGAACATAATATGTCTTTCCTTTTTTAAAGGAATAGTTTACACTTGTTTTTTTCGAAATTTTACTTGCAATGGTTTTCTTAAATTTCTTATTCGTTGCAATCTCTACTTTATATTTTTTCGCTCCGATTACTTTTTTGAATATAATTTTTCCATTCTTTATTTTTGTAATCTTTGTCTTTTCAAGAACAATCTTAAAGGTTGCGCTACAAGTTCCTGTATAGCTTCCCTTTCCAGTCACCACAACATTTGCGGTTCCTAACTTTTTGTTATTCTCATAAGCAACATCGTAATCTGTTCCATTTTCCAGTTTTGTAGTTCCAAGTGTCACCTTAACATTTGGTGTTATTTCTTTTCCTGTATATACCTGATCTGCAATCACCGCAATTTTTGCCTGTTCTATAGAAGTTGCAGCTGTAATTGCCGGATCCGATGTAACAACAGGATTCGTGCTACTTGGCGCTGCTGCTGTTGGTGCTGGCACTGTACTTGTTGGTTCTGTAGTTGGTTCTGTAATTGGCATTGTTGATGCCGGCGCTGTAGCGACCGGAGCAAGCGTTTCGGTAATTACAGGATCTACTACAACTGCAGAACTTGTAACAACTTCTGTGTATGTCTCTCCAGCCTTTATTGCTGCGTTGATCGTTGCAGAGTATCCTCGCAACAGCTGTTCTGGTTGATAACTCATTAACTCCTCGTCAATCGTATTGGAATCAGTATCAACATATATGTCTGCACAATCAAACAGTGTCACACCATTCTTAATAAAATCTGCATCCGTTTCATCCAAAATATCAATATCGAATTTTCCAGCAGCATACATTACTTGTGCCAATGTCCAGCAATTTCCAACAGAACCGTTGCTCTCTTGCATTGTTTGCATATAACCAATGGCACAATCTGTAATCTGTTTTACCTGCTCCTTATCGACACCCTCCACATCTTGATTTACATATGGTGCAAGACTTTGAATTGCCATAGCTGCTGAATCAAAAGAATTCCAAGCGATTGCTGTTTCAATAGCATCCATAACCGAAGCCATTTCTCCATTGATCAATTCTGCCCGTGTAATGTAATTTTCACCTACTGGCAATGTATAATTTCCTGCATCGATTGCAAATAAAACCATACCTTCTCTTCCATATGCTCCATAATCTGCAGCTTTTACAGATTTCTGAAAAATTTCACGGTTTGCAAGTTTTTCTATTAAATTAATTCCACCTACATCGGTAGCATCGTATCCCATTGCAGTCACAGCTAATGCAATTTTTGCGTAATATGGGCTGGCATATCCACTATTTAGTAAACTATCTTTTGTTGTTCCGTCTGACAATGCAGCACCATTTTCAAATGTCTTCAAATCTTCTACAAGTTTGTTGTATACATTGGCATAAAACTCTGGCACTTCTAATCCTGCTTCTGCTAAAGAATATATGGTATAGTACCCATTGGAAGTTGCACCCAATTCCGGTAACTTTGCACCATTTTCAAAGATATTATGAAATAGCACTTTTGCCATTGTGTTTTTATTTACAATCGCTGCATTTAGCAACTTAGAGGCCTGTTCTTTGCTTGGATTTTTTGTAGTATCATCCATAAAATCAGAAGTTGTAGTATTCCAATTGTCATAACTGTAAATTAAACTAATCTGATCTTGATCCTTCAATTCATATTCTCCAATGGAAACAGGAGCATATTCCTTATTTACCATAAAGCTCCAATAATACCAATCATTTCCTACCGAATAGGTATCTAAACCATTGATCGAATCTAAAGATTTGCCCCATGAAGTTGTTGAAATCACATAATTATCTTTGTACTCTGAACTGTCTAATACTTGCTGAATGGCATCTGCTGCAGTCTTGCCTGTTTCCATAACAACTGCCGTTTTACTCACAGTAACTGCCGCACCTGATGCATTTTTTCCTTCCGCAGCCACATACACCACCAACTTATTATTTGAGAAAGCTGCATAACTAACCTCACCACCAAAAGATAACGGTGTAAAAATCATTGTTACAATTAATAGCATTGCCAAAAAGGTATGCTTTGTTTTTTGATATTTCATATTTACCTCACTTTCTACGCATGTTCTGCGTCCTTTGATTTCCCTATTTCTTTGGGAATATGTTATATTTTATCTGAATCCTCTCCATTTTTTGAAGAAGCGATTCTCCAACAAAAAATACACAAATAGCGGCACCAATGGCATGGCTCAAATCATAAGGGACCCCTGTAATATAAAGAGCACGTAGTGCTTGTAATGTCATTGGATCCTCTCCTTTATTCACCAAATGCTGCATTACCAATGTGGCAAAATTCATAATTCCACCATAAACAATAAATACGATGCACAATGTATACACAGACATAACCAACGGATGCACCACTAATTTTTTCTTTTTAAAAAAGACCCCCATAAGTAATCCAACTCCGCCCCATGCATAGAGGCGCCACCCTACCATATCGTCTAAACTTTTTCCAGTAAGTAAGACCACTAGCAATCCACACAACAGTGCTACCATCATACAAAGAAGGATCATCAAACTATCCCTTGCCTGTCTGCCAACTTCTACTATGGATAATTTTTTCTTACGCTGTCTTTCCAATAAAGTCTGCCGTTTTACCGGCTGAAAACAAACACCACTAATTGCAGCTAAGAGTCCCCAGGAAAACATCTGCCAAATGGTCCAAGGTCCTTGTCCATCGAAAAAATTACATACAAACCTTGCGACTATACCTACTATAAAACCTGGTCCTGCTCCAAGAGAAATACCTGACAAAATTGTAATTGCAGTCCCCGCATGCAACGGAACAGTATGGGAACAGATTGTATTTCCAACTACACACAAAGCGATCATCACTGCTAACATAACAATTTCTCTCGCTTGTAAATGCCATAATTTCTTTCCTTTCATGTATCCGCTCCTTCCACAAACTATTCTCCTTTATCCTATCCTTTTTTCGCCCTCTAGGCCAAATAAAGGACGTAACACCGTCATAGCCTGTTTGTAATTGATGATTTCACTTGGCTCATATAAATACTGAAAGATTCGATGTACTGCCGGTGTATAAAAATAATTCTTTGCAAAAAATTCTTTTGATGGTTCTAATTGCAACATGGTTCCCCGGAATAACAAACCACAATAATTTGCATACTCCGCACAAAATTCTACATCATGGGACACAAATACAATTGTTTTTCCTTGCATAGTTAGTCTCTCTAATAACTCTCCAAGCTTATGTTTAAAAGCAGCATCCAAACCTTTTGTAGGCTCATCCAATAACAAAATATCCGGTTCTAATAGTAATAGTTTTGCAATGGCCAATCGCTGTTGCTGCCCACCTGATAGATCAAAGGGATGTTGCCCTTGAAACGGCAATAATTCCATAAATTCCAACATCGTTTTCACTTTGTTTACAATTTCATCCTCTGACAAATTGGCATACTTTTTGCTTTGTTCCACGAACACAACCTCTAGTTCTTCGCATACAGTAGGTTCTGTAAAAAGCAACTGCGGGTCCTGTGGTAAATAAACGACTTTTCCCTTTGCAATTCTCTTTCCTTTTTGGGGTGCGTAAATTCCCGCCAAAACTTTAAGTGCTGTGGTTTTTCCTGCACCGTTTCCCCCTAAAATTGCAGAAATACTATTTTTATGAATCTTTAGCGAACAATCTTGTAAACTGTACGGCTGTTTTTTATCATAAGTAAATGCAAACTGTTTTGCTTCCAAAACTACCGGCTCTTTCTCTTCCCTTTTCTTCTGCTTTGTCTGTATCTGTTGTACTTTTTCCACAATATCATTTTTTTCCCCCAGCCATTCCACTGCCTCCGAAACATGCCACGGTTCCTCTCCTTGTTGCTTACATTCTACAAACAATCTTGTAGCAATAGGTAACGCATGAAACACTTCACTCTTTTTTTCATAAAATACTTTACCTGTCTCTCTAATGTTTTTTACTTCCGCAAGTTCTCCATCTTGCAATAAAAATACTCGATCTACAATTGGTAACACTTCTTCTAAGCATTGCTCTGACAGTAAAATAGTCACACCAAAATTCTTGTTGATCCGTTTTAATGTATGTAAAAAGCGTTCCGCTCCAATAGGATCTAATTGAGAAGTTGGTTCATCTAATAAAAGTATCTGTGGTCGCATAATCATTACAGCAGCTAAATTCAAAATCTGTTTTTGTCCTCCTGAAAGTTGATCAGTAGGCTTATCAAACCACTCTCTTATACCAAAATACTCTGCAATCTCTGCAATCCTCCGTTGCATTTCATGATTGGGAATTCCAAGACTCTCTAATCCAAATGCCAGTTCATGCCATACGGTATCTGTCACAATCTGGGCTTCTGGATTTTGTCCGACAAAACCAATCTTCTGCGCTGCCATTGCCTTTTCTATATTTTCCACTTCTTCTCCAGCTAACGAAATTTTTCCTTTTTTCTCGCCTGCCGGAACCTGACATGCCTTCATCAAACGCAGCAATGTACTTTTGCCACACCCGGATTTCCCACACAGAACTGCCATCTCTCCCGCCTCAATGGAAAAGTTTACATTATTTAATACAAATTGTTCCTGTTTTGGATATCGAAAACTCACCTGTATGCATTCTATTTGTGACATAATATCTCCTTTCCTTGTAGAAGTAACGGCAATAGAGAAAGACCAATAAGTCCTATTACCCCAATAATATCCTCCTCTAAAATAGGTTTCAGCAACATAACCGGGAAATAATACGTTTTGTATTTTCCTTGCAAAAATGCTCCAATAACAATGAGGAACAACACAATTTCTACAATCAACATAACTACATCTTCTATTTTCCAATAAAATCTGTGAAAACTAGTTCGCTTACAAGTTCCGTAACCTCTTCCCTCCATGGACATGGAAGTGTCCATAGAATGCTCCAAAGACCAAGATACTAAAATTGACAATTCTTTCCCAAACAAGCGACAACGATCTGCTATTGTCATATCTTCACTGGTATATCCCATTCCTTTTTGAATGTCCTGAATATGGCGAAACCGCCGAAGCATCATCGGAATAAATCGCAATACCATGGATACGAGCAATGCCAAAGTTGGCGAAATTCTACCAAATAGATAAAGAAAACGTTCCGAATCAATCCAAACATTCCATATTTGAAACCATTGTCCTATGGCAACGAGCAAACCACTCATTACTACACCATAACAAATTGTTTCCAGTGTCACAGGCATATCATTTATATAAAACAATGGCGTCACTCCATTATGAGAAAACAATGGCAGAATGCCCACTGCAAAAAACAGGATTGGGACCGCCATGGCCAATAATCGCTTTCCTAAAAATGCCTTCTCTGCCAGACAACTGAGAAAAAACGATACGAACAAAGAGCCACCCACAATGTAGGGATTCATACTACACATTGTAATCCCAAACATTCCAATTAGATAAACTGCAATCACTACCGGATGAAGTTTTGCAAAATACATCCACATTAGCTTCCCACCCTTCCACTACAGGTATAAATCCATTTCACTTCATCTCCCTCTTTGAGAGTGTAACTAGAGGCCCCTACATTGGGCGTTTTTCCATTCACCTGATACAACCATCCGCTCATTCTTCCCGCTATTTTTTCATATAAGTAGCCAACTCCTTTTACATAATAACCGGAATAGACAGCTGTATACTCTGCATCAATTGCTATATCATTTTCCTTACACGCCTTTGCAAGACAGTCATAGGCACTTTCTCCATCTTCCATAGTAATCTCCATCTTCTTTAAGATTGCACCATCTGTTGGTACAAACGATTTTATATTGTCTTCTAATTCATCCATATGATTTAATAAGGAGGAACAATCAATTGTGACACTACAAACAATGGTCTTTTTGTCTGATTTTTCTGTAACTGTTGGTTTCGCCGTTGCTACTGTCTTTTCTGCATCATTCGTTTGTGGATTTGCATTTCCCTCTTCTGCTACTTTTTCCGCAATATTCGCACTTTTTTCTTCTTTCTTTTCAGTCGTTACCGTTTCTGGCGAAGCTTCTTGTGCATTTACAGAATTATTGTTCTGTGCATAATCTGTTTTCTCTGTATTTTGCGTACTTTTCTTTCCGCTCTTATTTTCTGTCTTTTTTTTCTGATCTACTGTCGTATTCTTTTCCTGCTTATTTTCCTGCTTCCTGTTTTGTTTTTTTACTTTCTTACTTTTTTCTTTTATTTTTGCAGTATCTGTCTTCTTTTCTTCCCCATTTGCTTTCTTATCCGAAATATGTTCTGTCTTCTTTTTCTTATTTTTCTCTTGTTTTGCGGGTTCTTCTTTTGTCTGCTCTTCCCCAATCTGCATTTGCGGTTCCGTCATTTCTATTATTTCTTCTTGTATTCCATCACCCGATAACTGTTCTTCCTGCAATTGTTTTTGCTCTTGCTTATGAGTTTGCACTGTAGTCAATTTAATATTAGATCCAATCATGATTACTACTACAACTGCCGCAAGAATACCAAGTATTTTCTTAAATTTTTTCATCACATCATCACCTATTTCTTATACTTTTAAAAAGTTTCTTATATAGCGAAAAAGAGACAGTCCACAGACTGTCTCTAACATAGCAATACAAAAAATGATATTCGAAAAAAGCATATGATTTCTTTTTCTTCCAAAAGAAAATATGCCTACTCGCATTACGCATTCCATATTTTAAGAGTTCCCGTCTGTCGCAAGAATATTCTTAAAAATGTAAGCAGTTCTCCTGACTTAAGTTCTCAGCATACATATGCCTTCCCAGAATATCATTCCAGTGGCTAGTACACCAAACAATAAATTTTTTTTGGTGCACCAGTATATGCAGCTCCCTATCACAGTGGCGTGACCGTATCGGATTCTCACCGATTTCCCTTTTCATGCGTTGATAGCTGCGATTAATACATGTAACATAATAGAAATCTTATCTTTTACAACTATCTTCACAACTTACATTCCTTTCATATACGAAAAATTGTAACATAAAAAAAAGCCCCCTGCAAGGGGCAATTTCGAATCAAAAATGGGGAAGTCCCGAAAGTTATGATATGTACTTATATACCGAAAATTACATGGACTTAAACGAAATTGCAGATGTAATTGCAGAAGCCTATTTTAGAGAAGGCTAACATAAACACCAAGGTCACAAATTGGACTTTATCTCCCATTTGTGACCTTTTCATTTATGAATTGGTTACCAATCCCTCCTTCAATCCCAATACCCGTTTTTCTATCTCTTGAATAACATTCTTAAATTCCTCGTCCGATTTCCCTGTTGGATCTTCAAGCCCCCAATTTTCATCAAATGGTCTGCCAACGAATGGACAGCCAACATTACATCCCATAGAAATGGCTATATCCGGTTCTGGAATTTCTGTGATGAGTTTACTGTACTGTCCCTTCTCTTCCATATCAATGCCATAGATTTCTTTCATCATCCTAACAGCATCCTGATTGATCTGGGGCTTTGTTTCTGTTCCGGCTGAGTAACTTTCAAATACATCACCTGCTAAATGCTTACCAAGTGCTTCCGCAATCTGGCAAGCAGAAGCGAACTCCTTTGAAAAATATTTGTAAACGATGACACACGCGCCTGTCGTCGACGCTTTACGAACCTTATAGCGAGGTGCAAGGTTCTACCGAAACAGAGTGAATATATAGCCATCTTCACAAGAATAAAGCTGATGTATGCAGGCATCGTTTCAACCTCCCTTAGCAAATTTTTCAATCACGCAACTATGCTTTTTCGTTTCTTTATCATAATTAATTCCCACCAACAGCAAATTCCCCCGATATTCCTTCAAACTTTCCACATACCTTTTTTCTTTTATCTGAGCAATTGCTCCTTCTGCTGATCGATTATACTTTAGTTCAATCACCATAGCTGGTTTGTCTGAGTATTTTTTTGGTATATAAACAATATCAGCAAATCCTTTACCAGTTGGAAGTTCTCTGATTTTGGTATACTCATTGACTGCATTGTAATACGCTAATGAAATGATACAACTTAGGGAATTTTCATCATTATAGGTTAGAATAGATGTATTTTCACTTTGAATCTGATCTATCATTTCTGCCACTTTCACTCCATTCATCGACCACGTTGTCTGAAGCAATTGTTCTGACTTTTCTATAGAATTTATAACCGCGTTCCACTTACATCCTTTTATTGCTCTTACAAACTCATCT
Organism: Lachnospiraceae bacterium; assembly: GCA_045124315.1. Taxonomy (GTDB): domain Bacteria; phylum Bacillota; class Clostridia; order Lachnospirales; family Lachnospiraceae; genus CAG-411. The sequence goes on along the minus strand of JBGVLO010000009.1, from coordinate 7,615 downwards.
CTTACTTCTGCGTTTGGAATAGAAACCTGACTTTTTTCTCTATTTTATGCCAAATATCCAAGATGAACTAACAACGTCAAAACATCATCTTTACTTTCAAATGTAGTCATATCATTTTGAAAAATCCGATAATCGATGGAAACCATTTCGCCAGCAAGCATATAAATAATAGCATCTTTTAGGCCATCATGATTCAGCTTAACATATACCTTCAATGCTTCATATGTTTCTGTCTGTGTCCAATAACTGGAAAACACGCCTCTTCTCATACTGTCCACTACAGATTTGGGATTGTATATATGCAAATCCTTTCCAAATACATACCCATCATACCATTCTTTTTCCTTATCAAAATCCACATCATATTGCTCACATAAATCTTCTACTTCCTGTTCTGTAAAACCAATATACTCTGCATAATCACCCGGATCTGTCATCGAGTACTCATCAAACATATTAAGAGCAGAGTGTGTCCCATATTTTTTTATCGGAAGCATACCAGTCATATATGCCCAAGCAACATATACCCTGTCTTTCAATAGATTTCTTATAAAGTCCAAATATATTTTATGGTCTTCCTGCGTATACTTTTTTTCTCTTAAAATACAGTCCCATTCATCTATAATAAAAATAAAACTTTCTCCAGTTTTGCTATATAACTTTTCAAGTGCCACGCTTAGAAACTTTTCCTTCTCTGGAATTTTATCTGGAAAATGTTCTTTTATTTCTTCTAATATTTCAGACTGGATATATGCAGTCAGTTCATCTACGGAAGATTTGTATATTCAAAGCAATTACATTATATTGATTAAGATTTTTACGATAGCTTTTCCGTTTTGCTATTTTGTATCTATTAAAAAGCTTTTCTGAAAGACAGCCCTTCCCATAATAAGCTGCCAACATATTGGCTGCCATGGATTTTCCAAATCTTCTCGGTCTGCTGATACAGATATAATTTTGCTCTGTATTAATTACTTTATTTGTCAAATCAATCAATTCTGTTTTATCAATATATATTTCTGAATTACAAGCTCTTTTAAATTTCTCATTTCCCGGATTTAAATAAATGCCCATAAGTGTCACCTTCCTTCCCTTCTTATATAATACCACATCCTATACTTTTCAGCCACATCCATGAAGAAATATTGTGAACAGGAAGGGGATACCATTTTCCATGAGACCAGAGACCGTGGAAGATTTGTTAAAAGAAATTTTGTGGTTTCAAAGTCCCAAAAAGGGTGCATGCACCAAGTATAAAATTTCTTTCATAGTTAGAACCTAAAAATATTATCTCAATTGCTTTGCAACACCTCTATCCATCTCCCACACATGGTCACAAAGCACATCAATATCCTCTCTATTGTGACTGGCAATAAGTATGATTTTTCCCTGTTCCTTCAAATCCAGCAACAGCTTCCTGATATCCTCCACACCCTGATTGTCCAGACCATTCATAGGCTCGTCCAAAATCAAGATATCCGGATCCTCCATGATTGCCTGGGCAATGCCAAGGCGCTGACGCATACCTAGTGAATATTTTCCTACCTTTGTTCTATTTTTGTAATCAAGACCAACTAAATCCATACTTTCCTTTATTTGTTTTTCATCAATTGTACCTCGTATCGATGCTAAATTTCGCAAATTCTGCATGCCGGTTATATGATTGATAAAGCCTGGAGTTTCAATGATAATCCCTGCATTTTTGATAAAATCCATGTCTTTTCCTATGATTTCATCATCCAAACGTACCGTCCCAGTGGTAGGTCTTGCAAAACCACAGATACATTTCATCAAAACCGTTTTACCGGAACCATTTCTTCCTACCAATCCATATATTTTTCCGTTTTCCATCTGCAAATCCACCCTTTGCAGTACGGTTTTATCTTTATACTTTTTGCTCAAATTTTCAACCGTAATCATGCTATCTTTCTCCTTTCATCCACCATTTTCAATGCCAAAAATGCCTGCCCGTGAACATTAATTCATACTTCTATGTTTTTCTTTACATAAACTTTCATTAAAAGGCACAAACCCCAATATCCACCCAGCAATATGCCCATTCCAATGCATTTTTCCATAAACGAACTGTTGGTGGCTTCATAACGGTTCCACATTCCATTACTTCCAAGCATTAGGCACTGCATTTTTCCAACTCGTGTTCCTGAATACATACCAACAATCTCGATTAGGGATACACATAGAATTGCCAGTTTTTGCAGCTTAAAGCAGACTTTTAGGAACAAGTATATTTCTAGAAAGAAAAGCAATTGAATGAAAAAATAAAACACAGAGGGAAACAATAGGTCTGCTAGTGCAACTATATATCCATCTGTAGCGTTTGTTCCCTGAAACTTCAAAGAGACAGCTGCTGCAAATGCCACAATGCCCGTAAAGCCAAGGCCATAAGTTAACACATTTTTCTGTAAACAGCTCCACCAACTGGTCCACCCCTTTGTTCTTATCATCACCTGATAAGGATTGCCCATTTGCTCCTCCATCGCAATGACATATAAGAGAAAAGCTGATAGCTGTGGTAATAACCACAAAAGCACTTGATACAAGTTCCAGTCCCGCCATTCCATATCTAATCCATTCAGCGCATTTCCAATCCACACCTGTCGTTCGTATATACCTGCCAATGAAACACTCATAAATTGAATGATGCACACAAGTACTGAAAAAGCCAATAAATACCCTATCTTTTCATTTTTCTTTAGAAACAAGTTATAATCTCCCCTTCTCCAATATCATATAAAAAATATCCCGCATGTTCTGTGCACTGCTTATTCCTGTATTCATAAGAGATCCATTTCACATCCAGACGAAGAGCCGGTACCAACTGTAACTGTCTGCTCCAGCCTGTTTTTCTTAAGGTAGGAAGAAATACAAACTCCACACCTGTGACAGAATATTCTTTCCAATCACGAATTCCATCATGTAATAATACCCATTCTTCTACAGCCTTTTTCACATGATCTTCAAGTTGTGCATCCGCTTCTAGGGGTTCTTCCTCATCAAATTGAATCCCAAAAGCAGACAAATATACAATGCCTTTGCTGCTATATTTTATTTCAATCCCATTATTTGCCACTGCCTCACCATTTACATCATAATTTCCACTTTCCACAGGGATCCCATCTGCTACCGTCCGATAGGTGAAAGTATATTCTGTAGGGCAACTTTCATCGTCCATCTTCAAGCTTGTTTCTTCTGCCTGATATCCCAACTCCTGCAAATACTGACCGAGCAAAATCCGTAATTCTGCCAAATTATCTCTAATAATCTCCGAAGATTCATTTTTGAAATTTTCAAAAAAATAGGTTCCATTTTCTCCACCATAGTTGATTACAATTCCATTTTTCTCATCCTCATAACGAAATCCACCGCCTGAATATTTTTTCTTCTTTGATTCATCCCAGGCAACTTTCGTAACTTTTTCCACCCATGCTTTCATTTTCTCTTCTTCCGGAAGCACCGCATGAACCTTTTTTATCTTCCAAAATTCATCATGATCGATTTGAAACTGTAATCCATTTGCAAAACTACAGACATCCTTCTCTTCCTCCACTTGATATTGTTTGCCATAGGCAGATTGCACACTCCTGCTATAGAGCATCAAATACAGTACTCCCCATAGTATCAATCCCATGGCAAACCACATACTTTTTTTCATTTCTTCCCACCTACCATTCCATCCTTCGACTACTTCTTTGGAACATAATCCATAACACTACACATCCCAAAAACAGGATGCAAAATGCCATTCCCACGCTGGCATAACCAGTTACATAGGGCGAATAATTCGCTAACGCTCTGGCAAGCGTCAAAGGTGAAGTATAACTTGCTATCTGAGGCAAATTTTTTGTCCCCATCAAATCAACAATGCTATCACATGCCACCAACAGAAATGCCAGGAACAACCCTAAAAATCTTTTTGCATAGCAGTTAAACACAAGGCAAAACAATCCTAAAAACAGGAGTAATAAAAATGCCAGACCAAAGGCATATCCTGTGGCTGCCATTGGCGATAATTTCAAAATGCCCTTTGGTACATTTATCCCGTCTATTCCAAGTAAGCCGTTTTGAACGGCTGATCTCCTGCATAATATGCTCCATTGATTTGAAATACTTATGTGTGGCAAGGAAACTAACACCGAAATAAAATAAATGATAAAAAGATAACAAAGGCCACAAATTCCAAGAGACAATACTTGCTCCTTACACCATCTTTTTTTCGTGGTCCGCACCAAATATAACGCATTCCCTTCTCTCTGAAAAGGAATATCACACACCATCAAAAGCCAGCCAGCCGTAATGATCAAAAGCGTGTATACGTTTAGTTCCAAAACAGGAAATATTTCAAATATCCCAACACGTTCCCCATAGAGCCATTCATTTCCACCTATACCGTCCACTAACAGCAAAAGCAAAATGGCTTCAACGAAACAAATGATGGCAAATCGCCCTCTCATAAAAAACATGGTCAGATTATACCTTAAAAATCCCGCTCTTCTTATCCTATTATTCATCGTTCCATACTTCCTTCATTTTTTTGCAAAATAGCCAACCGAATACCACATAACTGATCAGATAATACCCTACGCTAATAGGTACCCCGCCCAATGGTGCATTAGGAAATTGTACTCCAAGGGATAAGGTATGATAATAAGGGTGTAATACATATAATCCCAAAGACATAGCGCAATATCTGGTAACTAAATTGATGAAAAAAGGGAGTGCCAATGCCAGATACTGATTTTTTACCAGTAATACACAAAGCAAACTAAGTAATGACCAGTATCCTGCATATAACAGCAACAAAAAGATTTTAAGGATTAATACAACTCCCGGCATTTTCATATTAAACAGTCGCTGCAAAGTACCATACTGACCAAAAATCTCATATCCTCCAATCGAAAAACCATAGTAGGATACGGATCCTGCTATTAGCAAGAAGATAAGTATGGAAAGAAGCATAACCAGTACTCCACTAAAAAAAGCTGTCACTATCTTTCCGCGTAAATAGGCTCTTCGATTTGACCTTGATAAAGTAGAATACCGATATCCAGAATGCAATTCTTCCTGCAGGCAGCCTGCATAGGGCATTACAACCAGTACTGGTATTAAATAAGGCAAATAGGACAGCGTGACAGAATACTGTAACATTCCAAGCAGTCCATCCGAACCACCATAAAAAATGTCCTCATAATCTCCATAAACCAGAAACACAACTAGCGCTATTACTGCACAGGGAAAATACAAATTGCATATTGCCTGTCGAAAATCATGTTTTATCATTTTATTCTTTCACTTCCTCCCAATTTCTAAATGTGCCGGAAAAATTATAGGTATCTTCGATATTGATGTCTTTCCCATCCAAAGAATAACAATATTCTTTATCATCCCGTTCCCATTCCTGCTTTTCAAAATCATATATCCTTGATTTTACCCGTAGTGCCCAACATGGTTCAAAAATTCCATCCTCCATCGTATTTCCCATCGAAAAACGATACGCCAACTTGATCTCTTCCACTTGGTTCTCTATATATGTCGTATCTGAGTGTTCCTGTTCTGCCTGTTTGCTAAATAACGCAAGGATCTCCCTGCTGGACAAACAGCTTTCTTTTGAATATTTTCTCTGCTTCGCATTTTCCTTAAAATTTTGTCCCAGACATCCAAACTGTCCCACCGACAAACCTACAATTCCGTTTTGAGAATAAACAACTTCACACCCCATATTCAGAACCGGTATTCCGTCTATATTCCTGTGAAACAAAAGATAATACACAGGTACCTCATAAAAATCAACTCCGGAATCGTAACAATACTGGCCTTTTACAGCTGTGATTGCCTCCCCATACTTGACGCCCAATTGTTCCACAACCTGCTTACAGCTATCTTTCACCTTTTTATAATCTTCTAACGTTTGCTCTGTCTTATTGGCTGAAAATATGTATGCTTCGCTCATGTGATAATCAAATTGTCCATCCTTAAATGACAGTGTCAATGCTGCATATTCTGATTCGTAAATCCTCTGAAAACCACCCTCCGCAAAGTTCTCTTTCATATATAACTGAAAATTATTTTCACCATATTTACACGGAAAAAAATCTTTATTGTCAAGCCAGATATTCTGTTTGTCATTCAATGCTACATCTGGAACTGCACTCCATTCATATACATCCTGCTCCACCTTTACAGCTTTCACTTTCTTCCCTATCTTCACAGTGACACCAGTGTTTTCGGGTGGCAATACATCTTTCTTCTGTTCCTCAATCATCTTGGTATCTACTTGTAAAATCTGTTTATTTTCTTTTTGCAAGCGTACAACTTCTTTTTGATTTTTATTAAATAAAAAAATGAGCAAAATTGCCCCTGCTACACAAACTCCAACGAGTTTCATCCAATCCTTCATCTCTCAAATCAAAAGCGGCTTTTATCAGCCGCTTTTTTCTCCTACTAATTACTTAAAATCCTGTAGATAATCTTCCTATCAAACTATGGTCTCCAATATCCAGATATATCCACCGAATTATTCGCTGCATCTTCAGTTTTCATCTTTAAATAATAATTCACTCCGGACGAATACGTTTTTCCAGCTAATCTCCATAAAGTAAAATCCACACCTTGTGATATGTATTTATATTCCGTTGCAGTTGATCTATCCGAAGCTTTGTGAACTCTAGCAATAACACGATTGTTTGTTGCAAATCCAGATGCATTTTGAATATATATATTTGCATATGATTTGGCTGTTGTTTTAGTTACTGAACCTGTTTCATCAGCATTCCCATGTGGATTCAAATGAAAATTAATATTACTAACATCTTGTGCTGCCATTACATAATTTGAGCTAGTACATACAACTGCTACTGCCATCATTAAACCTAAAATTTTCTTTTTCATAAAATTCTCCTTTACAATACATTCTCTCAATTAGTAATTCTTTAATTCACGATACATACTACATCTCTCGAAGATATTTTGTCGTTACTCTTTTATGCTCTTAACAGAATTTTCCTAATATTATTTGAAAACATTCTTATACTCAATTACATTTTCAAATATTTTCACTTGTAACACTGTGAGATCAATAATAACTATCCGTCCTATTTTATTGTCATCAGACTAAAACAGTTCCAAACATTGTCTTTTAATCTTATTTTTTCTAATTTATCACTTGACAATCTCCCTATTCGTGATAAAATTGGTTAGCTTGTTTACCAAGTGAACAACTTGTCTTTTTAAAAAGACGGTTTACAGTTACTTTTTAGACATTCTTCTAAATAAGATTGGAGCTTATGCAGAAGAATGTCTTTTTTTATTACTCTTCTCCGACTTCCTTTTGATCTATTCTGCTCTTATTTACAATCACAGTTTCCACCAAAAGATATACAATTCTTCTCACGCGTTTGAATTCTTGCATCTATAATTTACACGAACGCAAATCCTATGTCAATCATTATTTTTTTTTTCTAGGTATTGTATTAAACATTTTATTTTGATAAAATATCATACATAGAAAGGATGATTCCATATGGCTAATCGAAATCTCTACCGACTTGAGATGCTCTTACTAAAAATATTAGAAGCAGGTGACTGCTACGGGTATGAA
>JBGVLO010000008.1:0-8638 GCA_045124315.1 Lachnospiraceae bacterium | reverse complement strand
GTTCATCTGCCAGCAAATCAGGAGCAACTGCAAATGCAACCGCTACTGCAAAAAAATATAGCAACGGAATATGTATAAAATCTATGACACAATCCATCAGCCTTACCTGTAGTAAAAACGGAACATTATCTTAGTACATAGGCAAAAAATCCTCCTACCCAGTCACTAACAACTGGTTAAGAGGATTTTTTTCCTATCGTAACTATTTTATTTTTGCCTTTTTACTTAATCCTGCAGTCCGTAGGAATGACTGATACAATGTTTTCTTTCCCTTTGGCACAAAAACCTTTGCTTTTGGTGAAATATCCTTCCATGCATTTTTTCCTATGCTTCCCTGTATCAGCTTCTTGGTCTTAACTTTGACTACGGTTACTTTCTTGCAGTTCTTAAACGCATTCTTTCGAATGGTAGTTACATTTTCTCCGATTAGAATCTTCTTACATTGATTTTGCCCGGTAGAAACAATGTTACTTCCTACTACGGTTACTTTAAAGGTTTTGTCTCCCATTTCTACCATATTCGGTATGACAATATTCTTGACATTCGGAGACACTTTTACCACTTCCAAATTTCCACCCTTATCTGTAATTTTTAAGAACTTATAGGAAATCGTTCCCGATGCATTTTGAACAATGTCACCCTTTTTCCAAGTGTTCTCTTCATTTGATGTGGTAACCTTTGGGTCTGTTGTTGTAACTGGTGCAGTGGTTCCGTTTGTTGCCAAAGTAGGTGATACCACAGGAGTCTGCGTTGCATTTGGAACACCGGAAGGAGTATTCTGTGGATTTCCAGTTGATTCATTTCCACCACCATTTCCATTGTCCGGCTGTGCAGTATCTGCATATGGTGTTGCTGTCTCATTGCCGCTAGGAATTGGTATCGACGTATTCTTATCCGGCAAAGGAGAGCCCTCCGTTTCCATTGTCTGTACCGGATTCATAGAGCCCCCCGGAATCAATGAACCGACAGGAGAGGCGGTATTAAAGTCCGTTTCCTGTCCACCAGGAGCACTGACTTCAGGGGAAACCGTGGAATCTGGTTCTGCCGTCTGTCCATTGTCGATATTCCCTCCTGCTCCGGTGTTGTCTGTCTCCTGTGGCGCAGCCTGGGTATTGGTTGGTGCAGGAGATCCTGCTTCCGGTGTGTCTATAGGCACAATATCCTCACTTCCATCACTGGACACCGTTCCCGCATATAATTCCTGCTTAAGAGAACTTTCACTTAAAAGAATAGTAGGGCGTACTCCATTTCCCCCATAAGCGACTGTATATCCTTTTTTATTATCTATACCGGAACCATTTACAAAACTTGCTGCAACTTGTGTATTTCCCTGATCTTTTGTCCACCAGTTTCCGTATCCTTCTTCTGTCTTCGTTCCCATCGCCTTTGCATATTCCGTAGGCTTACACAGTCTGGAAGTTTCCGTGAAAAGACCATAAGTCTCCTCACTCGTTGTCAGATCATTGTCGGATAAAATCTGCACTTTGTCTTCATCCATTGTCTGAAGGTTATTTTGCTCCTCATCTGAAAAGGCACTCTCCAAAAAGTTCGCTTTGTCAAAATCCTGCTTTTTCATATTCTGTCCGGCATCATAGCCATTGAGCCAGCTTCTCAAAGTACTTTTATTCCATGTAACATTTTTCGCCATCTGGTTGTATTTCTGATCATCCAAAATAACATTGGCTACTGCATACACACCTTGGCTGTCATTTTGTAAAATTCTCCACTTAATCGGCTCATATGCAAAATATCTTACCTCCACGAAATTCTTCCAGCCATTTTCATAGGAGATACTGTTTGCCTGTGTTCTTGTTACTCTACGATATTTTTTCCCATCCAGTTCCCAATCTCCTGCTTCATCCCATGCATTTGCTTCCTGTAATTTTGCATAAATCTGTGGCTGATTCTCCTGTGTAATCTCACTCTGTGGATACTCTCCATAATAGAAACAATTCCAGGTAGTAATATCCGACACCTGCGGAGACGAAAAGTTTACATCCTGCGCCATTACAATGGGATTTCTTTGTATAAATGAACTTCCAGCTAAGGAAACCACGGTTAAAACGATTGCAAGAATACCTGCAACCATACTTTTTTTATTTCTTTTCATCACTTTTTCTCCCCTTTCGCTACTCTGTAAATCCATAGTTATTGACCGTATACTTTCCCTCAGAATTGCTACCGGAAATAGAAAAACAATTTTCCTTGTACTCAATCAATACGATATTTTCTGTCTGCTTTGCACCAGGTGTCTTACCGTCATTGAAAATCATCTTGTCATAAGTATAGTTTTCCGGAAATGTAATCTGGTACACATCATGTCCATTTTTCTTGCTTCCCGTCTTGCTGATCGCCACTCCCGGCCATTCTGCATTTTTGTCCCCGGATTGGTCCGAATTCCATGCATAGCAGTACACATTGCTCCAATCTTTGGTGTTTTCAAAATAATAGCTGTTCTGTTTTGGGTAAAGATCTATTAAGGTATAAGAAAAACCTAATCTTTCTCCAATGGCATATAACTGCTCCGTTGCTGTTTTGATTTGCTCTACCACAACCGTAGCATCTGCTAGTACCGCATTATTCTTATTGTTACGATACAATTTTTTTACTGCCTGATACTGATTGTAAGATGCAAATTTGATGTAACTGTCCAACATATTTTTTGCAACGGCCAACGCCTCTTGCAGTGTTGCACCTTCCTTTACCATTTCCTTGTTGGATACTAACTCTTCAAATTCCGGATAAATTATATTTCTTGTCTCTGAGGTTTCTACACCCTCACTGTTTCTGGAACCTTCCATAATGTAACAGCAAGATGGGAAAATTTCCTGGGAATTTAAGGTAGCACCGTAATATACCACATGATTTTCATAAGCTTCTACATAGTATCCCTGAGAATCTTTTCCTTTCCCATCTTTGGCCGTTCCATTGGAATCATACTCCAATCCCCCGTTCAAAACATAGGTGGTAGCTGCCACGGATGGATTGTGCACCATATTACAGGAAGTTCCATTCTGATTGGTATAATTGTTGGCACCCTCTTCTGTAAGATCCATGTGGGTGTGTCCGTTCATCCAGATCAGACCTTTGTACTGCTCTAAGATATTCTTAAATACAGTATTATTCTTCATATTTGTAACAGTATTTCCATCTTTATCCTTCATTCCATTTACATACATATGCCCACCGTAATATGCATCAATGTATCCCTTGCTGTCCGGTATCTTCCAGATATCTCCCGAACTATATCCGCGGATGGTCGCATGCTGGATGAGATAAATGTTGATTCCCGTTCCATAATAAGTATCCAGCAAATCTTTTACCCAATTGATCTGCGTATCGGAAAAATTATCTGCCTGATTTGGAGAACTTCCATTTTCCAATGCCATAAAGATGAATAAATCTCCTGTGTTTTCCTCAATCACATAGTAATAAGGCTTATTTTTTTCGATCACTGCTGCTGTATGATTCGCCCCGGATGCCTGCACAAATGCAGTATTTCCCTTATACTTCGAACCACTTTGATAATCCATAGTTCCTTTTGTCTCATTTCTCATGTCATGATTTCCATTTGCCTCATAAATTGGGTTACAATAGGAAGAGTTTGCTAATATTTTTTCATATGCCTCCCACTCTTTTTCAAACCCACTTGCATTGGTAACGGAATCTCCGGAAGAAATAATGAAATCTGCCTCCATCTTGTCTGCATACGCTAACGCAGCTGCCCAGTTCTTTTCGCAATTGGAATAATAAGGGGAAGATTCTTTATCAATGTGTATGTCCGAATAAGAATTGAATGTATACAATAATTTACCTGCGCCATACTGTAGCTGCTTTGTCTCTGGAATCTCATACACACACGCTGCATCCAGAACGGTAGCTGTCTTTCCCTCTTTCACTGCAATAATTTTCGTAGCTCCCTTTGGTATGGCATTGTGATAGCCAAATTCATATACCGTAGTTTCCTGCCCTGCATTTAGTTTCTTCGCACAAATGCTTTTAAATCCATCCAATGCTTTCTGGTCATCTGCCCAATAAAAATAATACATTCCTGACTCTGCTGCAGTCATGGAAATGGTTCCCTGGGCATACCCTGCAGTCTCCCTGTCATTCCCGGAAAATGTATATTGTATTCCGCTTTCTGCTGCCACAACCTGCGAATAAGAAACAGGCTGTGCCAGACTGGTAACTAAGGTTGTACTCAACGCAATAGATACCGTTAACTTTTTCCACTTTTTCTTCATTTTTCTCTTTCACCTCGTATTACACTATAGCAGTTTTTTAGTTACAATTCAGAAGCACTATGCACTCCTTTTTCTTGTTTGCACATCCCTAACTATTATACTTTATTCTTCTAGAAAACCCCAGTAAAAAATACTACAAATGTATATTTTTCTAAATTATATTCATACTAAAAACGAGAAACGAACAAACGGTTCAAAAACTATGACAAGGAGATCTTATGAAACTACAATCATCTGTTTTACAGGAAAATATAGAATTATTAAACGATTATCTTCATACCGACGATAGCTTTGACCTAATCTGCCGAAAAATCAAGATTGGTGACAAAGATGCCTGTCTTTACTTTATTGATGGATTTACCAATGATGAATTATTACAAAAACTGATGCAATACTTTTTGGATCAAAAACCAAATTCCATGCCAAATTCTTGTGATGCGTTTTCAAAGCAATTATTGCCATACGGGGAAACGGCTCTTTTAAATGATGTACAGCCGATTAGCGATTCCCTGCTCTGTGGCATGACTATTTTACTTATAGATGGTTTTGAAACTGCCATCAGCATTGATTGCAGAAATTATCCGGTACGAGGAGTTGAGGAGCCAGAAAAAGACAAAGTTATGCGTGGCTCACGAGATGGCTTTGTAGAAACTCTTATATTTAATACTGCCTTGATTCGACGACGCATCCGCCACCCGGATCTTATTATGGAACACTTTTCCGTTGGAAGAAGCTCCAAGACTGATATTATTTTAAGTTATTTCAGAACCCGTATCGACCAAAAGATGCTTGCCAATTTCCGAAAACGGATTAGCGAAATTGACATTGATTCTCTCACTATGAATCAGGAAAGTCTGGTGGAATGTCTGTATACAAGGCCCTGGATCAATCCATTTCCAAAATTTAAATTTACAGAACGTCCCGACACGGCTGCGTCGGCTATTTTAGAGGGAAATCTGGTTATTTTGGTGGACAACTCTCCCTCTGCAATTATTCTTCCCACTTCCATTTTTGACATTATCGAGGAAGCAGACGATTACTATTTTCCACCTGTAACAGGAACCTATCTGCGCCTGTCAAGATTGGTCATCAATGTGGTGGCACTTTTACTTACACCCGTATTTTTATTGCTCATGAATCATCCCCAATGGATTCCGGAATGTCTCTCCTTTATTACCTTTCAGGAAGATGTAAACGTACATCCATTTCTACAGTTTTTTATATTAGAATTTGCCATAGATGGTCTGCGTCTGGCAGCTCTCAATACACCAAGTATGTTGAGCACCCCACTCAGTGTAGTAGCCGGCATTGTACTGGGAGATTTCACCGTAAGTTCGGGATGGTTCAATGCAGAATGTATGCTGTATATGGCTTTCGTTGCCATTGCCACTTACTCACAGGCAAGCTTTGAATTGGGATATGCTCTAAAATTTATGCGAATGCTTCTTTTGATTGCCATCCAGCTTTTTGGCATTTATGGCTTTATATTCGGTTTGCTTTTTGTCATTATTCTTATGGCAGGCAACAAAACATTGTCCGGAAAGAGTTATCTCTATCCACTCTTTCCCTTTCACTGGAAACGCTTTGCCAGACACTTTTTCCGTGTCAGTCTTCCTACCAGTGAGAAAAGATAAGTTACAGTTCACAGGATGTGAACTGTAACAAAGCTAATTCAGTGGAAGGGACTTATGTATCAGAAGTATTGTGTTGTATTGTTACTTTTGTTTTGTTACACTAGTAACAAGAGCGGATCACAAACTCTTTCAAAAAAGATAAAAAGAATGTTAAAAATGGAGAAATTAGCAAGAAAAAACGGTACACATATTTAAAATCGAGGAGGCGGGCACATGTCAGAAACGATTACAATCGGAACACAGGACTTTGAGAAACTTCGAAAAGGCCAGAATTTTTATATCGATAAAACTTCTTTTATAAAAGAATGGTGGGAAGCTGGGGATGATGTCACGCTGATTACCAGACCTCGTCGTTTTGGAAAAACACTGAATATGAGCATGGTGGAAGAATTCTTTTCTATTCAGTATGAAAACCGTGGGGATTTGTTCGAAGGACTTTCTATTTGGAAGGAAGAAAAATATCGGGAATTGCAGGGAACATATCCTGTGATTGGCATTTCTTTTGCGAATATCAAAGAAGAGAATTATACGGATACGAAACATCGAATCAATCAGCTGATTTCGAATCTTTATTCGAACTTCTGGTTTTTATTGGATAGTCCTCATCTGAAGGATCATGAAAAAAAGTACATAAAGGATGTTGCAGAACAGGAACTGGATTTGCCAGATACGGTTCTGACTATGTCTCTTCACAAATTGGCTGGTTTCCTTTTCAATCATTATGGAAAAAGAGTTATTATCCTGCTGGACGAATACGACACGCCTATGCAGGAAGCGTATGTACATGGATATTGGAATGAGCTGGTACATTTTATGCGCAGTTTTTTTAATGCAACTTTCAAAACCAATCCCTATTTGGAACGCGCCATTATGACTGGGATTACGAGAGTAAGCCGGGAATCCATTTTTTCAGACTTGAATAATCCAAAAGTTATAACCACCACCTCCGATGAGTATGCCACTTCCTTTGGTTTTACGGAAAACGAAGTTTTTCAGGCATTAGAGAACTTTGGATATGGAGACAAAAAAGAGGACGTAAAAAAATGGTATGATGGTTTTGTGTTCGGGCAGCAAACGGACATTTATAATCCATGGTCCATTATCAATTTCCTGGATACTGGAAAATTTGCACCTTATTGGGCAAATACAAGTTCTAATAGTTTAATTGGAAAACTGATTCAGAGTGGCAGTCAGAATGTAAAAATGATTATGGAAGACTTGCTACAAGGAAACTCGTTTTATACGGAACTGGATGAACAGATTGTGTTCGACCAATTAGACAGAAAAGAAAGGGCCATTTGGAGCCTGCTGCTCGCCAGTGGTTATCTTAAGGTAGACAGTTTTACATTTCAGGAGAGAAGAAACCGTTATTTATATGGTCTAAAACTTACCAATCTGGAAGTACAGATGATGTTTGAGGATCTGGTCAAGGGATGGTTCGAAGAAACAGAATCAGACTATAATGGCTTTATCAAGGCATTATTGCAAGATAATATCGATGCCATGAACGAGTATATGAACGATGTTGCCGCACAAGTATTCAGCAGCTTTGACACAGGAAAAAATCCTTCCCAAAAACAAAAGCCTGAACGCTTCTATCATGGATTTGTATTAGGGCTTTTAGTGGAACTACGCGACCGTTATCTTGTCACGTCCAACCGCGAAAGTGGATTCGGCCGTTACGATGTGATCTTGGAACCTCTGGAAGATGGTCTGGATGCTATTATTTTAGAATTTAAAGTGCGAAAATGTAAAAGAGAAGCGACCTTAGAAGATACCATAAATGTAGCATTACAACAGATTGAAGAAAAAGGCTATGCCACCGATTTGATTGCCAAAGGAATTCCGAAGAATAAAATTCGTAAATATGGATTTGCCTTTGAGGGAAAACATGTGTTGATTGGATAAAGTAAGAACAGAATTGCTATTCCAAGCATTTTTCGTTTCTACTTTCACTCTTTCGTATTATGCTCATTATAGCATAATTGAGAGTTCTTGTGGAATAGCAATTGTGCAATTCGTATGTTACTTGTAACAGGACAGCCCCTGGCTGAACTGTTACTGTTACTCACCTTTGTTTTCCAGTACACATTTTAGTCCTTCTGCTCCATGCTCTACATTTTTCTGAACATTTTCCAGTGTTTGTACAATATCCTCAATTCCCGCCATCTGCTCTTTTACAGATGTGGTAATTCCAGTAGTAGTCTGGGCAGATTTTTCAGACAACGCTTTAATTTCTTCCGAAACCGCTTGTGTGGATT
Organism: Lachnospiraceae bacterium; assembly: GCA_045124315.1. Taxonomy (GTDB): domain Bacteria; phylum Bacillota; class Clostridia; order Lachnospirales; family Lachnospiraceae; genus CAG-411. The sequence goes on along the minus strand of JBGVLO010000008.1, from coordinate 499 downwards.
TGATATTTTCACCAAATTTTAAAGATAATTCTGAAATAGCTGCTATTCCCTCATCATTTTTTTTTTCAAATGGTTGATGTTATCCACAGTTTCACGTAAACATGATTTTGGAAAAATGATCATCCCTATTATATTAGAAATAACTGTAACAACTGCATTGACCTTTAGCACAGATATATCATAGTATCCGATAGCAATTAACAAAACAAAGAAATAACACTGGGTTATGGCACCAAACTTTCCATCTGCTCCCACTGCTATGGTAACTGCACCAAAAAAGGGCATAATCGAAACATAAACATACTTCGCAAATCTTCCTAATTTTTCTTCAAACAACCGTACCAACAAACTCGCCACTGTCATGAGTAACACAACGCTGTCCCTTATTGTGCCATGTATAAATAACATTACATATACAAATCCGGCAATTGGTACTACTGCATTTACAATAAACATCATCAGATTCTTTTTTCTCTCTACATTCTTTAATACATTCAGC
>JBGVLO010000007.1:0-4404 GCA_045124315.1 Lachnospiraceae bacterium | reverse complement strand
GAAACGATGTCATGCGTTGTTTCCAAAGAGTAACTTTTTCTTCATCCATAAACAGAATTCCTCCAATATTTAATTTGAGGATAGTTTAGCAGATGAATGGTGACTTTGATAGACGCCTTGTTTTGAATCGCTTACAGAATTGTATAATTCTGAAGGGAAACGAGCAGTTTATGAAGTGATCAAAACAAAATTTAATATAAAAAATCCATATCAAGTGGTAAATAGAATGCGTAATAAGCCGTAAGCGATTCAAAACAAGGCGTATGGCTATCACAGCAATTACATGCTACAATAGCCATACGCCTATTTCTTTAGGTGTTTCTTATGTTTCTGTGCCAGCCGGCATTCTTTTGGAAGTTCATCCGACCACGGAAGTAATCGTTCGATTTCTTCCGGATGATTTTGAAAATTATTGTTGGGCATTTGTGCCAATAGGTGACGGAAGTATTCATATACGTTTAATCCGTTCGCTTTTGCGCTCTCTGCTAATGTATATGCAACAGCACTTGCTGTGGCTTCTTTAGGAGTGTCTGCAAATAACCAGGATCGTCTGCCTGTTGCAAATGGGCGGATGTGGGATTCGCATGTTAGTGTATAATTTATATTGGCAAAATTAAAGGGAAGTGAACGAATCCACTTCCCAATCATACAGTTTTCCTTTATGATGTTAATTGTCAAGAAAAACACGTAAAGGAGACTGTATGATGGAATTAATTTTACAAGAGAACATGATAAGTTTCAAGGAGTTTGAGAAAAAAGTTTTTCGGTTTGTTTGTGAGTTGGGTCAGGAAATTGCTAAAACAATGTTGGAGAACTATGATGATCATTTAGCTAAAACACGAGATAAGAAGAATTACAGAGATAAAGGAAAACGTACCACAACTGTGAAAACACTATTTGGCGAGGTAACGTATGAACGTCGTGTGTATCAGACTAAGACAGATAAAGGAGAGACGGCATATGTTTATCTTCTTGATTCGGAAATGCAAATGGAAAAGATAGGGCTTATTTCTACTAATCTGGCCGAGCAGATTCTACAGACAGTAACAGAAACACCATATCGGAGCACAGCCGAAATCATAACAAACACCTGTGGACAATCAATCAGCCATGGTGGTGTTTGGGGGATGGTGCAAAAGTTAGGTGAAAAGATTTCAAAAGAGGAAGAATATGCAGTAAAAGAAATGAATGCTGACCAGGCGAAAGGAACCAGAGAAGTATCTGTGCTATTTGAAGAAATGGATGGAGTATGGCTAAACATGCAGGGTGAAGCCCATGAAAAAGCGAAAAAGCACGAAATGAAGGTTTTCACTATGTATGAGGGCTGGGAGGATGATCCAACAAGTAAAAGAAGTAAGCTTGTCGGTAAAACAGTGATGGCAGGGATGGAAAACAGCAAAGAGTTTCATGAAAAGCGTGAAGCGTTAATTGAGAATAAATATAACGTGGATGAAATACAACAGAGAATATTAAATGGTGATGGTGGTAGCTGGATTAAGGAGCCATATGATCCGGAAACAATCTTTCAGTTGGATCGGTATCACATCTATCAGGAGATCTTGCGGAAAATCCAAGACAAAAAAGCCCAGAAGGACATAAGGGAACTGTTTGACGAAGAAAAGACAGAGGAAATGTTAGAATATATCCAAATGTACGCAACAAGCATGGAAAATCCTGATAAGTCAGATAAGACAAGTAAGAAAGCAAGAGAACTATATAAGTATTTAAATAATAACAAAGAAGGTTTATTGCCGTATCAAAAAAGAGGGATTGAAATACCTCGTGCACCCCGGGGAATAAAATATAAAAATATGGGGGTGCAGGAAAATCAAAACTGTACCATCATTACCCTGCGAATGAAGCACAGGAGAATGAGATGGTCTGTTAGTGGTGCAAACAACATGGCAAAACTCCTGTACAGACGAGAAAATGATGAACTTATGGAGACAATAGACAGGTATACAGATGGATTTGTAATGACCATGGAAATGCAAAAAGTAGTGAAACATTTAACGGCAGCAAAGACACCAAAACGAGATGGAAAAGGTTCCGGATATGTGGATGTAATCAATCATCAGGTGCCTATATATGGAGCAATGATGACTGCTTCCAGAAAGGCATTTAAGCGTTGGTTACAGTAGATGAATGTCAAAGGTGAGCTTCCCTTGAAAAATAGAAAAAACAGGTGGATGGAGATTTCTCAGGAAAAACTGTTTGAGTCCGTCGGTCCCTGGCAAAGTATTTTCGAGCCTGGGATCGCTACGGTCGAAACAAAGCGAGAGCGTATTTTGAAAGGGATATGCTCATTCGCCTGCATCATCAAAAGTAAAAAAGGAAGAGGACGTTATAAAGAAAAGCGGAAAAGTGCCAACGATTACTTGACACAAACAGCGTTCCCTTTTCATCTATCTTATATACGAGAGGGTCTGCATCCCATGCCTGATGTGTTGCCTTTTGGCTCTCTGTATAAAAGACCCATATAAATATTTAATATTATTGTTCTGCCATGTTCATAATTCTATATACCTATGTGTCGTAATGTACATTAGCACTAAAAATAATCTTTTGACAAAACTTTAATCATCTTCTCCCTGAAGAGCATCGTAACCTTCTTCTCCAGTTCTTACTTTAATAACATTTTCTACATCGTATACAAAAATCTTACCATCACCAATGTTGCCTGTATACAATGCATTTTTCGCTGCTTCTATAACATCTTCTACCGGTACCTTACTTACTACAACTTCTACCTTAACTTTAGGTAATAATGTAAAGTCTACAGCAACACCACGATATTTGGCAGCATTACCTTTCTGGATACCACATCCTAATACATTTGTTACGGTAATACCCATAACTCCAATTCTATTCAAAGCTTCCTTCAAATCTTCAAACTTATTCTGTTTACAGATAATAGAAAGTCTTGTAATCTTTGTACCATCAGAAGAATTTGTTTCTCCCACTTTTTCCACTGTAACTGCATCTGCTTTTGGAACAGGAACTTTTGTTACTTCTGCTGAACTTGCTGCTACTGTATGGCCTGTACCAACACCTGTAGAAATCATAAAGTCAGCATAAGAAGATGCCAAACCATGTTCGGTTGTGTCCAAACCAAGAATTTCTTCTTCTGTAGAAGCACGAAGTCCCATTGTTTTCTTAATTACAGTAAAGACGATTGTCATAGTAACAGATACCCATGCAATTACACTAATTACTCCAAGTGCCTGAATTCCCAATAAATGAGCTCCACCGCCCATGAATAAACCTTTCCACTGTGTTCCGGTTCCATCTGAGAATAAACCAACACAAATAGTTCCTAACAAACCACAAGATCCATGTACACCAAATGCACCTACCGGGTCATCAATTTTTAACTTTGTATCTACAAATTCAATTACTAATGTAACTGTAAATCCTGCTAAAATACCAATGATTGCTGCACAACCAACATTTACGGTATCACATCCGGCTGTAATTGCTACCAAGCCTGCCAAAGAACCGTTCAAAGTCATGGATACATCCGGCTTTTTATAACGAACCCATGTGAACAACATAACGGTTACAGTTGCTGTTGCTGCTGCCATGTTCGTAGTTGTAAAAATCTTACCTGCAAGGGAGATTGCATCACCTTCCATAGAAACCGTAGAAGCTCCGTTAAATCCAAACCAACAAAACCAAAGAATAAATACCCCCAACGCTCCAAGTGTCAAACTATGTCCTAAGATTGCCTTTGGTTTTCCATTTGCATCGTATTTTCCAATACGAGGTCCAAGAATAGCTGCACCGATAATCGCCGCAAAACCTCCAAGCATATGTACTGCAGTAGAACCGGCAAAATCATGAAATCCCATCTGATTTAACCATCCTGCACCAGACCAGATCCAATGTCCGGAAATCGGATAAACAACTAAACTAATAATAAAACTATATACACAGTAGGATGAAAACTTAGTTCTTTCTGCCATTGCCCCAGACACGATAGTTGCTGCTGTTGCACAGAACACTGTCTGAAAAATCATATAAGCATACATTGGAACACCTGGAGGTAAGATTTCTGTATAATCACCTTGTGTGAAGAAATCAATTCCTCCAAAAATCGAACTGCTCGTTCCAAACATAATACCAAAACCAACAAACCAATATACCGGTGTTCCGATACAAAAATCCATCAAGTTTTTCATAATAATGTTACCGGCATTCTTTGCACGGGTAAAACCAGTCTCTACCATTGCAAATCCCGCCTGCATAAAAAATACCAGTGCGGCACCAACTAACACCCAAATTGTATTTACTGCTGAAAATTCCATACCAATCCCTCCAATTCCAGATAAGCAATTTTGTATCACCTTTTTGTTTTCTTCTGTATTATCTTGCTTTTTTAATGTAATAAACCAAATGAGTAAG
>JBGVLO010000006.1:0-1750 GCA_045124315.1 Lachnospiraceae bacterium | reverse complement strand
GAATCCCCATGTAGTAATCGCAAATAAATGTCCGCTTCCTCTATATTTTGTTTTATTCAATACTTCGTCACAATGAACTCCAACACCAAAAACAATCATCAGGGCAGTTCCTAAGAACTCTGACATTATATTATGTATCATCTCTTAAATATCCTTTCATGTATTTTCTCTTATTGTTCTTCTACTACAACACCCAACCCGTCTGGAATGACAGCGACCTTTGCATCCTTTCCCTTAAAAGCAAATGCTTTTTTCAAAGCTTCATCCACTGTTGATGCCAGTTCCATATGCAACCCAAAAACAAGCTTAGGATCTACAAGATCAGAAACAAGAATCACTTTATGATGCACCAAAATTCTGGCAAGAATCTGGCTGGTCCACTGTTCCGGAGCTGTCTCTAGTCTTGGTGTATGAATTGCTTTTTCCAGAAATTCGCCCGGTTCTTTTACATTTGCAATATTATCATAGAAATCCTGTCCTCCATGACCGTCACGGCAGCCCGCAACCATGATGATTACACCGTCTTCCGGAAGCGTTGCTTCTGCAGCAGTCATTCCCTTAACGGCTTGATAAATATTCTGATCCAAAGGATATCCGCCATTTGTGGAAATTGCAATGTCACAGTCTACTCTCTTAACGCATGCCAGAGAACGCACAAAATCGCAACCTTTCTCATGCGCTTTCTCCATATCTCCTGCAAAAGAACCGATAATCTTATGTTCCCCGTTTAAAACTACGTTAACGATAAAGGCAAGTCCAGCTTTGCGTGCTGCATAAACCATATCCTCATGAACCAGGTTAAACTTTAGATTTCCTGTACGTGAGTTCTTATCATTGATGAACTCTCCGCTGTGATTCGCCATAATTGTTTTATAAGAAGCAATTCCTGGAAGAACAGACTTTCTACCTCCAGAAAATCCTGCAAAAAAATGTGCTTCAATAAATCCTTCAGCAATAAGAAGGTCAGCATCTGCCGCAATCTTATTGATAATGCATGCACCTCCACTTGGCAAAGTTCCGATTTTTTTCATGGAGTTGTCATCTTTCGCAATATGCATGACAATTTCTTCATTTTCAACGATTTCTTTTCCGTATTTATCAATTAGCTCTTCTTTGGTACTTGGACGGTGAAATCCTGTGGCAACAAGAATTCTGATTCTTGCATCTGGTGACACACTCCTAATTCTGCGAAGAAGAATCGGCGTAATAATTTTTGATGGAACAGGACGAGTATGATCAGAGCTGATAATTACAATGTCCTTCTTACCTTTTGCAAGTTCCTCTAATGTCTGTGAACCAATGACATGATCCAAAGATTCCTCCACAATCTCTTTTTCACTTTTGTCACTAACATAATCACTTTGTCTCCCTACAAGTACTCCAGCTAAATTCTTATCTTCCAGACTTATTTGCATTATTCTTTTGTCATAAGGTACTTCCATTTTAAACATAATTTATAACTCCTTTCATTTTTGAAAGAGTATGGCATATTTCAATACATACAAAAACCACATTTGATAGTAACATTTGTTGACGTTTTTTGCGTTTTACTTTATAAGTATAAGCAGGGAAACAGAAAACAAGGAGGGGTTTGATGAATAACAGCTATCTTTTATCCTTTTTAAGTCAAAGAAATATTCCCACCATTACCCGTAAACGCCATGCTTACCTGACATATTACGGGCTGGAGCAGCATTATACCTATATTCTCAAAGAAGGAGTCGTTAAAACCAGTATTATTCTCAAGGAC
>JBGVLO010000005.1:0-3602 GCA_045124315.1 Lachnospiraceae bacterium | reverse complement strand
CAATAGACGTGTGACCCATACCAAAATCATCAATCAATAATGTATGGCCCACCTGCTTTAGATGTTCCAGCTTTTGAATTACAGCATCTGTATTGGAAAGCATATCCTGCTCTGTCATCTCGATCCACATTTTATCTGCCGGAATCTGATATTTCTCAATGCAGGCTTCCATACAGCTTTCAATATCCCAAGTCAGAGATTTGGCAGTAATATTTACTGATATCTTAAAATCACCATCATAATTATCCTGAGTTTTCTTAATCGCCCCTGCCACCATGTCGAAAATTCTTTCTTCCAGTTGCGGTAGTATTTTTCCTTCTTTTGCCAAATAAATAATAATCTCTCGGAATCCCGAGTGATTATGGTCAACACAGTTGACAATGAACATTGAAAAGTGAATATTATCCGAAAAAGATAAAAAAAGACATGAGGAAATAGACATAACGGTTGTCGCTATGCCGAGAAAGAGTGTATAATCTAAAGAGGATTATGTCGTTTGTAGAATCAACTTTCTCAGGGCGGATTCATATGGCAAATCCCATGCATCAAGATGCTGTAGCATCATGATGTGATAGAGGCGGCAATACCACATCTTAGTAGAGCGGTGTCTGCCGTCTTCTAATTTAAAGTCTAATTTCTCCCGTTTATTGGAACGTTCCGCAGAAGTTCTTGCATTAAATTCCGTTTTCCATTCCGCACTGTCACGAGGCGGTATGTTAATTAATCTTGGATTATCCTTCATGGCAAGATGTACTGTTCTGCCGTATTTTGAATTAGAGCAGGGATGTTCGCAGGAACAGCCATATTTTCTGCTTGCAAGCGGACATCTGAACCAATGTCATTTAGTTAAAATTCAAAATACCTTCTATATTTTGTAGATGAACCAATGTTTAAGTGTGTGAAAGAACATTCGGATGGTATTAAGCAAGGAAAATCTTTTTGTTATATTTTGATAGCCCAAAAATTGCATGACAAATAAGCAGGTTTACACCTACTTAAAAAAAGAGTATTATAGATACTAATGGAACTGCTTTCTTATGCTGCCCGATATATAAAGTATCGCGGCCTTCGGAAATGTGCCGTTTGCAATCTTGGATATTGACGGCCATTTCGTATCGGAATTAATTCTTTACAAAGCAGATTCATTACATCTATGGAGTCTTTCACTGTGGTCAGACGGAGAAAGACTCTGCAAATATGAGCTGCAACACTAAAATTTACCTTGTACTCATGTTTTGTGTCACCATGTTTTACAACAGTATGATTAATTAGTGTTTCTGTTATGTTATAAGCAATCAGCTTTGCCCAGATTTCCTGTTTAATATATTCCGGTTTATAAGCATGAAAGTTGCTGAGACCAATGGTATATTTAAGTTTTCGAAATGAACCTTCTATAGACCATCTTGAAAAATAAATCAATTTTATCTGCTCCATTGGAAATTCATCTTCTGGAAGATTAGTAACGATACATTCATAAGTACTTTCTGATATAGGAAACCTTACAATTCTAAAAGATAAATTGTAAGTATCCGTTGAGCCGTATGTAAGATAATCAAAGGTTGCATTTGCATCCATATAACGTCTGTAATGGTCGGTCTCGGTTAAGATGCTCTTTTTATGACTGCGTACAAGTGAAACATTTACCCGGATGTCAAAGGAAGCTTTCTCGGGAAGTTCAAAATTACCAACAAGTCCTTTGGAGTGGATGTCTTTTGTACGAAAAAGAAAATACTGACCTTTTTCCAGAACATGAGCCATGTTGTTGTAGGAGCAGTATCCTCTGTCACCAATAAAAACATCTTTTGTACCACTGAGTGTCTGGTGACGGTCAACCATTTTACAAAATGCTGAAAATTCATCTTTATGGTGAACAGACTGAATGAATGCATCCGAATAAGTATGCTTCTGTAAATCATAAAAAACATTCAGATGCATGCTGTAAAAACCTTTAGCAGAATGTCCTTCATTGACAAGGTACTCTTCCGATGCGAAAGAAGGTTTGCTGAAAAAAGTAAAAGTTGAACCATCAGCAGCAAAAAATCTGTAGTTGGAAGTTTTTTCAACGGATTGAATGGAATTATTGAATCGTCGAAAAACAGTTTCAAGGGCTTCGGGCTTTAGTTTAGCCCGTTGTTGATTTAAAGCAGAAGCAGAAGGGGCATGTGCGTCCAGACCGAAGAAATCCAGTAATTCTATTTTAGTGCTTGAGGAACCACAGGATACCATAAAAGAAATCAGTTTATCCGGTGGAAGTTTCTTGTTTCTGGTTAAATCCTTTTCAGGATGAATGACATACTGGGAAATATCAGAAGCAACAGACCTGACAGCTTCAGAAAATAAGTTTTTGATTTTTTCATGCGACATAAAATGTACCTCCTTGAATTGAAAAATATACTCTAATTCAAGGGCCGCTTTCGCTACTTCTAAAAAACATCAATAGCGAAAGCGGCCGCACATTTATGAGTGTGTGTCAAGCATAAATTAGAAAAATATGGTTAGACCCCTGTGTTTTGGAATCTAACCATATGGATATAAAAATTAACTAAATGACATTGACATCTGAACTTTAACCTGTGCTTAGAAGCCTCACAGCCGTCATGATTCATACGATGTCCTTCTTTGCAGACAGGAACACCGTCTTTTCCGATAGTAAAGTCATTTTTGTACTTGACTTTGATACCACGTTTTTCATTTAAATCAATAAAAGGAATGATGTTTTTTTGTTTACAGTATTTATAGATAGGCATTGCATCATGAGCAGAATCTAAGAGTAATTTTGTAATATTGAAATCCGGAAGAAATGATTTCATTCTAAAAAATGTTTCTAGAAATCCATGAGAATCATGTTTTGAAGCCGGATTTAATAAAGGAAAAACAGGAAGGTCACTTTCAGAATCGGATGCAACCAGCATATATAAATCGTATCCATGATACCAACAGTCTCTGGAAGAATCCCAACCGATATCGCAGTCAGGTTGGGAAAAATACCTGTCGCAGTTGCAGTCAGAAATTCCGTTCTCAGCACAATCACAAATGCGATGGCTTCTCATTCTGTGAGAGGTAACAACAGGAGTACCATCACCCGCGATAGCTAAAGAATTATTCTTGATTAATCCTTTAGAAACAGACACATCAAGAAACTGTTTTTTATAGATTTGAAGCAGGGAATGATAAGGTTGTTGTTCAAGAATAAAAGCAGTGTTCTCAAGCTGAGGAATCAATTGGTCAACGGTTACTTTTTCAACAGATGCGGCTTTGGCACCTTTGTTTTTTGGTTTCTTTACCTTAGCTTTTACGGGATGAATATAAGGGGAAAGATTATCATCTTCTGAATCCCATAAGCGATTAAAAAAGTCATAAAAGGTACCAACTCCAGGTGTGTTTCCAACTTCAAATCCGCTAAGAATGGCATACAAAGGATTTATTTTTAATTGTGCAGCCCAATCGGTTATGGAAGTAACCTTAAAATCGATGGATAAAAGGTAAGAACGCTGCATACAGGAAGGTGTTCTTGGAGCCGGGCCGAATTTAGAGTATTTATCACGCATAAGTTCATCAGTGTAAGATAAATCCAATGTCCAAAAACGTTCAATGATATCCCA
>JBGVLO010000004.1:0-11610 GCA_045124315.1 Lachnospiraceae bacterium | reverse complement strand
GCGAGCGCAACTGTATAAGTTGCACATACTCAGGTATAGCCGATGAGGTTGTAATGAGTACACATTGAACACTTGGCGAAGTCTTTTTGAGCCTAGTGTGAAAGCGCACACCGTGAAATGTCCAGCCATAAACAATATTTTTTTGTCATTATGTATATCTGGTATTTTACGAATTGCGCCCTCTGAGTAGTTACTAATTTTCTTTGAATAATATGAAACAAACTTAATAAATGTGATAAATTCCGTCGCACGGAAAATAGTTTATAGAAAATGATTTATGGTTAATTGATATACTTATATATTCGTAGAAGTTAAATTGGAATTGCTACTGTTTTATGATAGATAGGATTGACAACACTAATCAGTAATCATAATCTGAGGAAATATTGTATCAACACTCATTTGGCACGCAAAGTGGAGTAGATTCCTAACTCATGAAGGATTTGCTCCACTTTATTCTAAGGTTAAGATGTTAAAGCGTTATGTCTTGTGCAAGTGATATGATAAGATAGATAGATAACTAGTGATCTATCTAGAATGGTTTCATAGTAAATATAAGTAGGAAGATTTAATGGTTAAACTTTCCGTGCGACGGAAAAATTAACTATTGGTCAGAGAAATAAGAACCTGTTCTGTAGGAGATTTTCGAATAATTACCTAAGATCAAATAACTACAAAAGGCTCTTCCACAAAAGTATCTCTTAGAACAAAAGATAAATTTCCGTCGCACGGAATTCAGAACTCTCCCCATAAATTCGCACTTGTTGTCTTTACGAACTTGCACTGTTTCTAGAGTATTGACGCCAAGATGGCGTATAAAACTCCATTGAAGACTGGCATGCAAGGCTCCAATAGAACTGGAGCTTAAGGGAACAGCGCTTGAATAGTTACATTAGAATTAAATAAATACAAAAATAAAATAAATAGAAGAAATTTGTTTTACATATATACAAACATATGGTATAATCAAAAAAAAGAAAAGTGTCTTATGCAAAAGAATAATAAAAGAGAATGTGTAAGAGAAGACACTAGTAGTATAACAAAGGAAAGAGGTAGGAAAAATGGGAAACAATGAGAAGTTAATTGCTTTGAGAGATCAAAATAATTGGGACAATAAAACCTGGTCTCAGCTTACTGGAATTTCACAGCGTGTGTTAGAGGGTATCGAGAGCAAAATGATCGAGATTAATGAGGAACAATACAATATGTTGGTGGAATTGACAGAGAAGGAGAAAGGAAAAGAGAGTAAATTATTTCGTTTTGATGAGCCAAAAGTAATTGCATTTGGTAATCACAAGGGAGGTCCTGGTAAAACCACCATGTGTACGAATATTGCCTATGAATTAAGTGAGATGGGCTATAATGTTCTGATTATTGATACGGATAGTCAAATGGATGCTACAAAGACATTCTTTGATGAAGAATATGCAGATTTCATACAAAGCAAAAACTTTTATGAGTGCCTGACGGCTCGTTCCAATTTACAAGAAGCAATCATTTCTACACAGTATGAGAGGATAGATCTGATAGCTGCTAATGTGAAATTGAGCAATATTGAGTTGTTTTTATCTACCATGTCATTTAAGGAAAAGGCTGTGATTGATTGTCTGGCAGAGATTAAGAAGGAAAATTATTACGATTTTATTTTATTTGATATGGATAAGAATATTGGTCAGTTAAATACTGCAGTATTAATGGCAAGTGATTATTTGATGATAGTAAGTGAATGTGCAACTTATCATTTGGATGGAATTGGAACCATGAAGCAACAGTATGAATTGGTACATGGTTTTAACGATAAGTTGAGTATTTTAGGTATTATTTTAAATAAGGTAAATGCACGAAAAGAAGTAGCAAAGGAAGCTATGGAGATTATCGAAGAAATATTCCCTGGAAAAATGTTTCAATCATTTGTAAGGAATGATGCAGTAGTGGAGAAAGCACAGTGGAACCAGATGGCGATTGCAGATTTTGCCAAGAATTCAGACGCGGCAAGACAGATTCGAAATATTACGGCAGAATTATTAGACCGTATAGGATAGGAGAGGAAGAGAGATGGCGAAGCTAAAAAGCAGAAAAGAAAAAATGAACGCATTAAATCAGCTAGGGAAGATTTCTCATGAGAATTTATTGGAAGTGCAAAGCAGTAATCTGAACTCAGGTGCTTTGAAGAATGAAAATGTAGAAAAGAAAGTGGAGAACAGAGAGAAGGATCATGTGGTAGAAGCTACATCTTCTGTAGCAGAGAATCCAACAGAAATGGTAAATGTTGAGGAGAGAACAGACAAGTCTACAAGAATAGAAAAAGAGAATAAAAACCAGTCTTCAGAAGTAGAAAACCAGAACCTACATAAAGAGGTTGAAGGGGAGAAAAAACAAGTAGTAACAGAAAAGATTGACGGAGTGGAAGTAGGAGACAAGCCCATTCAGGAAATTGACATTTCTTTGTTGGACAATGCGCCGGAAGATTGGAATCGTTTTCCGATGTTGTCGGAAGATAGAAGAGCACAGCTTAAATTGTCTATTGAAAGCAGTGGTCTATTTAATCCTATTCTCGTATGGAAACAGGAAAACGGAAGGTATATGATATTATCCGGACATAATCGTGTGGCCATATACAAGGAATTATATCAGGATGCATTGGATGAGAAGTATAATGGGTCTTATGAAGAAGGAACGGATGATATTGCCAGATATTCAAAAATATCCTGTATTGTATATGAGGTAGAGGAGCTCAATGCCAAAAAGGCTCGTGAAATTATTATTGATACCAATTTTATTCAGCGAGGGGAATTACCGGCAAGATTGCGAGCAGAAATTTTGGAAGCCAGAGCAGACATTTATAAAGACCAAAGGAATAAAAAAGGAAAGAATATAAAGGAAATTGCAGAAGAATTAGGAATTAAGAAAACTGCAATTTATGAAGATTTTCAGATTATTGAGAAGGTTGTAGAACCATATAGAAAGCAGTTTTATGAAGGAAAGTTAGGACGAAAAGCAGTCTTAAAATTGCCTTTGATTTCATTGGATTTACAACAGAAGATATATGAAAAACACGGACTAAAGATTGACGAGAAACAGCTTTTTGCTTTGAAGAAGAATATGACAGAGGAAGAAGTATGGGAAATTTTTGAGAAAGAAGAGAACGTCATTGACAAGCAGGTTCGATTGAAGGTGCCTTCGGATCGGGAGGCAGAGTTTAAGCTGTTCCATAAATATTTTATAGAACAAAAAGATCCGGAATTGATTGAAATGGTCAGAAATTACCTGAAGAAAAAGGCATAGGAGATGATAGGAAGATAACCAAAGAAAAATAGGACTGTCTTGTTACGGAAATTGATACAAGATAACATATCATGCCTTTATATCAATTTTCGTGTGACAGTCCTATCTATATGTGGTTGTTTTTGAAATTAAAACAGTCTAGGTTCTATCCTTTTAGAACTTTTGCAAATGCTTTTGCACAAAGTACTCCAATGATGGAAATAAGGATTCCTTTGAAGATATTGAAAGGAGTAATTCCAAGGATCACTACAGTTGCCACATTGTGAATGGCAGGGATAAAGGTTGCACAGACACCAATAACGGCTTCTTCTCCTCCAAAAAGAGAGGCATACAGTGGAACGGTAATAAAGTAGTTGACAATAATACCCATAAATACCATGCCAATGGTACCGGCAGTACAGGCGATTAGGTTTTTCCATTTACCGGACAGTTTATGATACAAAATTCCGAATGGCAGAATATACCCGATGCTTACCAGAAAATTTGCCAGTTCTCCAGTTCCGCCAGTAGTAGACATGGTGAGTGCTTTCAATAGATTTTTAATTAATTCGATCAAAACACCGGAAATCGGTCCAAATCCGGCACATGCCACGATTGCAGGAATGTCACTCACTTCTAATTCCAAGAATCCGAGATACTTAATTGGAAAATGAATGAGCATTAAGATGTAAGATAATGCTGAGAACATACCGATAATTACCAATTGTCTGGTTTGAAGAAACTTTTTGTTCCTTTGATTTGTGTTTGTAGAATCTGATTTCATATGTATCCTCCGTATCTGGCTGGGATAGAGTATTCTTCCCAGCATATTGTTATTAATAGCCACAGAGGCTATTATGGCATAAGAGAGATATCTTTACAAGACATAGGGACTAATTTTGCTAAGGAGAAAGATTATGAAGAAGAAAAAGAATATAATTTTTGATGTAGGAGATGTGTTGATTCATTACCGTTGGAAAGAGATGCTTATGGATTATGGGCTGACGGAAAAGGAAGCGACCCGAGTGGGTACGCAATTGTTTGAAGATCCAGAAGAACTATGGAAAATGTTTGATAAGGGATTATTGAATGAGAATGAATTAGTCGAATTATATTGCAAAAAATACCCAAAAGATGCGGAGGTTATTCGTTGGTTTATCCTGCACGGGGAATATATGCATGTAGGAAGGCCGGCTGTATGGAAAAAAGTTCGAGAATTAAAGCAGGAAGGCTATAAAATTTATTTGTTATCCAATTATTCAGAATATTTGTTTGAACGGCATACCCAATATGCAGATTTTTTGGAGGACATTGATGGAAAGTTAGTGTCTTACATGGTAAAAATGGCAAAACCGGAGCGGGAAATTTATGAGGCATTGGTTGATAAATTCCAGCTTAAGCCAGAAGAATGCTTGTTTTTTGATGACAGAAAGGAAAATGTAGAAGCGGCAGAGGCCTTTGGAATACAGTCTGTGCAAGTGCTTTCTCAGGAACAGTTGTTGAAGGAATTGGATGCATTAATCGAATGAAAGAGTTCACTTTAGGAATGGAACATAGATTGCTGATCCAAAGGCTAGAAAGAAAATTGAAAAGGTGGTAGAAAAATGGATAAAGGGTTAGGATTACTTAGAATGTCATTTGAATTGCAGATATCGAATGTCGGTAGTGAAGTACACAGGGCTATTAGGTATAGAAATTCAGGTGATGAAAGAGGAAAGATTGAATTTTGCAATGTAGCGATTGCATTTTTAGAAACAATGAAAGAAGATCCTAAAAATGTAAAGCGGATAGAAGAACTGGATTATCGTATTGAAGAGTTAAAAGATTATTTTCTCGGTGACAATAGTTTTGGTACGACAGATGAGAAGTTAATCGAATATTACGATGCTTATATATTTGATGATATCTATTAGTTTCATGAAATGATACCAGCGTAGCAATTCGTAGGTATCATTGGGGTCAAAAAATCTTTTGACCCCAGCATCATGAAATAGCTTTGTGTGCGAATGGAAAAATGTAACGCTGCCAAATGAAAAACAGACGTAAGGTTTTCTGACATGTAATATGTGGGGAGAAACGAACGCCTGTTTTTTGCTCTATAGGAAAGTTCGTCCTATAGAGCAAGTCCCTCATGAGTGAGGGATACAGGGAGTTGAAGTGGACTTGTTTACTTCGTTCTTATATAGATAATAAAAAGGAAACTTCGTCTCCTATATGCATAAGCTATTCGTACTAAATGGACTGTGCCAAGACGAGAAAATCAATCTTTGCAAAATAGAAAAGGGCAGTTAAGAGTATTACAACTACAACAATCCCGCTTTTCATAAGTTTTATGTCTGGTTTTGATAAGGACATATGTAAAATAATCGATATCAGTACATAATAAAACAGGATAGTACTCCATAGTTCAGTGATTGCCAAAGGACGTACATAAGTGTAAAGCAGGCTGCAACTGATGATTCCTGTAATAATAGGTGCGGTAGAAATAAATACTTTCTGAATGCTTTTTGTAATAAAATTTCCACGAGGAATAAAATTTACATATCCAAGAGCTCCATTTTTCTGATTGAATTGAAACAATTTGATTTCTGTTACTTTTGCAAAAGTAAGATAGGCAAAGAGTGCATGGGACAATTCGTGATGGAATACCCCCACAAAGGTAAGGTAGTTAATGAGGACTGCTCCGAAGGGGTTATGTGAGGCAGCAAATTTTCTTATATAAGAAAAGAAAAAACCGAGACAGATGGCCAATGCTAAAATGCAAAGCACACTTAGAAAACTATGCATCAGCAAGGTTTGGTTGATTGAAAAATAGTTTGTCGCTTTCATAAAGTTAATCTCCTTGTGAATAATATGATACTAGGGTCAAAAGGTCTTTTGTACCAAATATTATAATAGTTAAGTATTGATTTGTGTGAATCTGACACTTACATTAGGATACAATATTTTCATGTATTTCTCAAGTGTTACTCCCTTACATTCTTTGCATTTGAACCAATGTCATGATGCTGGGGGCAAAAGGTATTCTAGAAAACCTGATTTCGTTAGGACTGACAGTAGCTTGAACATATGTTTGGTGTGTGATATACTAAGCGAAGAGAGTAGATGTTTAGTTTAATAAGAGAATTTCCAGGAAAGAAGGTGCTGTTGTTGGACAAATTAAGAACGTATATTGCCATTGATCTAAAGTCGTTTTTTGCATCGGTAGAATGTGTGGAGCGTCAACTGGATCCTATGACTACGAATCTGGTCGTGGCAGATGAGAGTAGAACCTCAAAGACCATTTGTCTGGCGGTCTCTCCTGCACTTAAGTCTTTTGGAGTGCCTGGAAGACCGCGGTTATTTGAAGTAGAGCAAATTGTGAAGAGGGTCAATGGGGAACGCAGAAGAAAAATTTCATCGGGAGAATTTTCAGGAAGTTCCAAGAGATTAGAAGAGTTACAGAGAAATCCTACTTTGGCCGTGGACTATATTATCGCACCACCTAGAATGGCAAAGTATATGGAAATGAGTACGAGAATCTATCGAATTTATTTGCAGTATATTGCTCCGGAAGACATTCATGTGTATTCCATTGATGAAGTGTTCATGGATGTGACCGAGTATTTGCAGACCTATGGAATGACAGCCCAGGAATTAGCCATGAAAATGATTCGCGAGGTTTTGTCGGTTACAGGGATTACGGCAACTGCAGGAATCGGAACCAATCTGTATTTATGCAAGATTGCCATGGATATTGTTGCCAAGCATATGCCACCAGACAGAAATGGCGTGCGTATTGCAGCGTTAGATGAACGAAAATATAGGGAATTGCTTTGGGCACATGAACCGATTACAGACTTTTGGAGAGTGGGACCGGGATATGCTAAGAAGCTGAGAGAAAAAGGGCTCTACACAATGGGGGATGTGGCAAGATGTTCTTTGGGGGAACAGGGGGACTTTTATAACGAAGACTTATTATATGAGCTGTTTGGCGTGAATGCAGAACTTTTGATTGATCATGCGTGGGGATGGGAGCCTTGTACCATCAAGGAAATAAAAGAATATAAGCCAAGATCTAATAGTATTGGTTCTGGACAGGTGCTGCAGTGCCCCTATACATTTGAAAAAGCCAGAATTATCGTGCAGGAGATGACCGATCAGTTGGTATTGGAGCTGGTGGAAAAAGGGATGGTTACAGACCAGGTAGTGCTGACAATTGGATATGATATTGAAAATATTTCCAATGGAAGTGGAAAGGGGAGTTTTTCAGGAGAAGTCACCGTGGATCGTTATGGGAGAAAAGTACCGAAACAGGCACATGGCAGTGAGAATCTCCAAGGATATACTTCGTCAACAAAGAAAATTATGGAAGGAATGCTTCGGTTGTATGATCGAATCGTGGATAGGAGATTACTGGTTAGAAGGGTGAATATAACCGCGAATCATATTGTATATGAGAAGAGTATAGAAAGTGAGCCTGTGTATGAACAGATGGATCTTTTTACGGACTACGAGGCGAAAGAAAGACAGCGAAAGGAAGAAGAACAGGAGCAGAAGAAGGAGAGGGAATTGCAGAAGGCTATGTTAGCCATAAAGAAGAAATATGGAAAGAATGCAATTCTAAAGGGGACGAATTTTCAGGAAGGTGCCACGGCAATTGAGCGAAATAAGCAGATAGGAGGACATAAGGCGTAGATGAGAAAATCGGACAATAATCCATATGCAGATATGTTGGATATGCCCCATCATATATCCACAAAACATCCGCATATGTCGATAGAAAACAGGGCAGCACAGTTTGCTCCTTTTGCAGCATTGACGGGATATGAAGAGCAATTGACGGAGACCAGACGGAGAACCGGGCAGCGAATCGAACTGGATGAAGGGGAAAAACAGCAGTTGGATGAGAAGTTACAATATGTTATGAGAACTGATCAGATTCGTGAAACTGTAGCATTTACCTACTTTGTGCCTGATCCATATAAGGAAGGTGGGGAATATGTCACAAAAAAGGGAAAGATAAAGAAACTGGACAGTTATCATAAAAAAATCATTCTGGAGGATTTTACAGAAATACCCGTTGAGGAGATTATTGAGATATCCTGCGAGAATGAATAAAAAGAATAAATGAAAAGAAAAACGGGGCGACCGCTTAACCGAAAAGATTCGGAAAGTGGCCGCCCCGTTTTATGTAGTTTTTCCTATTTTCTAAGACAAAACCGATCCCTTTATTTCACATGCTTTGTAAGCGTTTTCGTAGAGGTATTCCCCTTAGAGTCCTTTACGGTTACTTTAATCTTATAAGTACCTGCTTTTCGGATTTTATAACTGTAAGAATTTTTCGTAAGTGTCTTTGCAGTTACTTTTTTATTGTTGCGGTAAATTACAAAACTGTACTTAAATGGAGAGAAACCATAATTGTTTGTTTTGGCAGTAAACTTGACCGTAGCACCCTTTTTTAAAGCTTTGTTGGCAGTCAGGCTGGTCAGGGATAAACCGGCTACCGATTCCACTGCAAAGGCGGTTGCTTTATTGCCGGTGTTGTCAGAGACCTCTGCAATAATTGTGTAAGAACCACCTTGTGAAGGCGTCCAGACTAAGGTTTTTTCCTTTGTTGTTACAGTAGTGCCGTTATGTATGATGTGGTAGGCATAGTTTAAATTGGAGCCACCTTGTACATTTGCTTCTACTGTATAACTTTGTCCAACATAAAAGCTGTTGGAGGAAAAGGACAGTTCACAGTTTTTCAGTGAAGAAGTGTTGGTATTTGTTGCAGTATTTGTGTCAGGTTTAGCAGTTGGTGCATTGGTTGCTGTGACCTTTGCTGTATTTGTTGCAGAGACCGGAGGGGTTGCTGTGGCTTCCGGTGCCTTATCTGTATTCGGACTGTCGTTGGCTATATTCGGAAGTGGTGACACTGTTGGTCTATGGGAGCCCGGCATAGTAGGTGTTGGTGTGACCACAGGTGTTCCAACCGGATTTTGGGTCGGTGTAGCATTAGGCGTAGCAGTTGCTGTTGGGCTATGGGGTGCTTCTTTGGTTGGAACTGGTATTGGTGTGTTCGTCACTTCTCCCATTGGAGTGGCAGTTGGTGGGGTTGTTATCTCTACGGCTGGAGTGGTAGTTGGTGGGTTTGTTACCCCTACGGTTGGAGTGGTAGTTGGTATGTTTGTTACTTCAACGGTTGGAGTTGGAGTGCTGGTTACTTCTTTGGTAGGAGCTGGTGTATAGGAAGCTAATTCGTTTTGATGCTCTTCTATGTATGCCACTGCGTTCTGCGCATTTAATACACCATTGGTAGAAACTTTTCCCTGTAATGTACTATATTTCCCGGAATCGGTATCCACAGATGCTAAAATTGCCTGACGGATTGCCTGTATGCTGAAAGTATCATATTTGGAATACAACATTGCAGCAACACCGGCTACCATAGGTGCAGCCATGGAAGTTCCAGTCATGATCTCGTAATTTGAGGTAGCTTCCTTTGAATACCATATGCCCCAGAAATTAGAAGAATCACTGCCAGAACCATCCCCTGTACTGGTACTGTAAATCTGGGATCCTGGAGCTGCCAGATGAACGGTTTCCTCGCCGTAGTTGGAAGAATAATGCAATTCTCCGTTGCATTGCAGATTAGCAACAGTAAGAACATTGTCATAGGTATAATTAGCCGGATAGGTTGGAACCTCGTCGTTGTTACTTCCCTCGTTACCGGCAGCTATGGTAAATAAAACATTTGGATTATCTTTGATTGCGTCGCGAAGGATATCATCATCTTCCTCTCCGCCAAGACTTAGATTTACCACGTGGGCACCGTTGTTCACAGCGTAGTTGATTCCTTTTACAATGCTTTCGGTGGTACCATATCCCATGGAGCCACCAAGAGTCTTTACGGTCATGATTTTTACATTTGCGTTAGCTCCGATACCTACAATACCTTCTGAGTTGTTCACTGCGGCTACAGTACCTGCTCCATGTGTTCCGTGTGAATCTTCTGTATCACTATCGGCATTGTAATAAGTATTATTTCCATTTTCATTGCCGGAAGAGGATGGAAAGCCGGGGCGGGCAGCTGCACCTACAGAAGCATCTTCAAAACCGATAAAAGAACTGTTGTCGTAAAAATTCCAGCCGTGTATATCGTCCACATAGCCGTTGCCGTCATCATCTACGCCAGTTTCTCCATTTAATTCGGCATCATTGATCCACATATTTTCGGCAAGATCTGTGTGATCGTACATGACTCCGGTATCCACAAATGCAACTACGGTCTCACGATTACCGGTTGCAAGGGAACTGTTGGAAATAGTGGACCAGGCTTCCGGAAGGTCGATATCCACATCTTCTTTTGCCTGAATCTGAATGGTGGGATAGGAACTTCCGTATCTGGAGTTATCCATATTTGCATAGTCGTAATCTTCATAGGAATAGCTTCCGTCGTTCATAAGTGCCCATTGATTGGCAAAGCCGGTATTGTTCTGGAGTGTAGCCAGGACAGAAGAAGTATCCTCTAATGCATGATAGATGTAGTTTGGCTGCACATATGCTACACGGTCATCTTTGCTAAGGGCTGTAACGGCATCTGCCAAAGCTTCGTCAGAATTTAATTTCAGTACAACCGTATCATCTGTTAAAGAGTCTACGGTTGCATTTGCCTGTTCCTCTTGATTTAGGGAAGCGATTTTCAAGGTCTTTTTGGGGGTGGCATTGTAATCATCTTTATAGACTACAATCACATCGTTGTTTTCATATTTGGATAAATCCGTAACAGACTTTGGGGAGTTGGTATCTGCCTGAATTTTCATCGGGTTAAAAGACACGGGGCCAATTGCTGTTGCAAGTATGCTTGTAGTTAGCACAGAAGCAATAATCTTTTTCATGGTGATGTCCTTCTTTCTTTTAAAATTATGTTACGATATGATACGGAGGCAAAATGCCTTTTGATATTGGTATCATGTTACAATTATGCAACATAATTGTAATGCTTTTTTATTGGTTTTGCAACACTGAATATAGAAAATATTACAGACGCGGTTGTGAAAAATGACAGTAATTAAAATGTGTAGGAGAAAAATCTCCTTCTATAGAGTCTGAAAAAACTTGTAGAAAAATGCAGAATATACTATTCTATGTATGTGGACATCAAATGTGGAATATTATTTACAGGAGAAAATAGGAAACTGCAGAAAATGGAGTTGAGAGAAATGACATTAGATCAATTAAAAGTGGGAGAGTGCGCTCGAATTGATATAGTAGGGGGAGATGGTGCATTGAGGCAGCATTTTCTTGATATGGGGGTAATTCCCGATACGAAAGTAAAGGTTGTGAAATTTGCGCCAATGGGAGATCCTATGGAACTTAGAT
>JBGVLO010000003.1:0-5839 GCA_045124315.1 Lachnospiraceae bacterium | reverse complement strand
CAGTACCATCGCAGGCACGCTCGCGCTACTATCCACGCCTAGCGGATGCTAAGCTCTCGCTTCGCCTTACGGCTCGCGAATTGCTAAGCACCGAGGCGCGTCTCAGTGCCATGCGAATGGTACATGCCCTGATACTCTTTAGGAGGTCTGACACAAAATCTTCACAACTCTGCTTATAAAGTCAACCGCCCATAAAATTATCTGCTAAGAGTTACAATCCTGCGACAGCTCCCCACTCACTTCTCAGCAAGCCTTGATATTTTGCCGTAACAACATGATGATGATTTGCGAACAAGCCTGAAAAAAGGGGGCCGGGAGCTGGCGAAACATACTATTGACAACCGCCGTATAACATATAGTGCCATTTAACAATTATATTGACTTGCAATGCAATTAATTTTCAACAACCGTATAAAAATATATATTGTGATAAATTTTTCAGGCTTGCTCGTCAAGCTGTATGCAGCACTATGGTAACGAATAATGTATGCCGTTTTATTACTTTGTCTATATCTGTTCAGACAAAGAACGGGATGAGTGAGGACAGTACCCATAGAAAACCTTTGTTGTACCTCGGTGCTTAACGATACGCGAGCCGAAGGCGAAGCGTGAGTTTAGCATCCGCTAGGTACAACTAGGAGCGAGAGCGTGTTTTCTATGGGGAGCTGTCCCGCTCAGCCCATTTTTAGTCTGAACAGAGTGCACAAACTCACAAAATTCATCCGTTAATGTTCCCGAAGTATCATACTACCACGACGGCAAACTGAAATTTACAAAACAATTACAAAACCTAAATCGTAACATAATAATTTCGTGATATATTGAACCTGTTATTTGATATACATAATTTATACTTTTATCAGGAGGATTTATACCATGAAGCTCTTAAAAAGCAAAAAACGTCTTGTTGTGTCCATAATGGCAGCTCTCTGCGTTGCCTCCAATTGCTTTGCCGCAACCGAGCATTGGAACGATGCTTCCAGCACGCCGGATACAATCGTAGCCACCCAGATTGGCGATGTAAACTGGCAGCAGTGGAAAGCAGGCTGGGAAAGCATAAAGACAGATTATGAGCAGGTTTCCATTGCCCCGGGCAAGGATGCCAGCCAGCTGAACTTTGGCTGGTACTCAAAGGAACAGGCAAAAAATGCCGAAATTCGCATTGCTGACAATGCCAATATGAAAAACAGCAGCATATATAAAGGCACCACCCAGCCAGGCACAACCATAGATGATACTACCTACTATACCAACAAAGTGACCGTCAAAAACCTGAAGCCTGACACCACCTACTGGTATCAGGTAAAGCTCAACGGCCAGTGGCAGGCTGCCCAGACCCTGAAGACAGGCAATCCTGATGAATTTGCCTTTATGTATGTAGGCGATCCTCAGATTGGTGCCTCCAAGGGGCAGACCTCAGCAGAAGGAAATAAGCAGGATGGTGAACTGGCAGCCAGAAACGATGCCTACAACTGGAACAAAACCCTGAACGCCGCTCTTTATCAGCAGGCCGATATCAATTTCATTGTTTCCCCTGGCGACCAGATCAATGAAGTTGCAGCCAATCATTCTAATGAGAAAATCAAGCTGCAGGAAATCCAGTATGCAGGCTATCTTTCCGCCAAAGCATTGCGCAACATTCCTGTTGCCACAACCGTTGGCAACCATGACAGCATGACTGCCGGCTATCAGAACCACTTCAATGTTCCTAACGCCTATCAGGGCACAGCCAAAACCAATGCAGGACATGGTTACTACTACACTTACGGACCAGCACTGTTCATCGTGCTGAATGCCAATAATTATGATGCAGCGGACAGTGAGGCCTTGGTGCAGAAGGCCGTAGCCGCCCATCCATCTGCCCAGTGGCGCATTGTGGTAATGCATCAGGATATTTACGGCAGTGGACTTGACCACTCCGATTCTGACGGCATGCTGCTCAGGACAAAGCTGACACCTGTTTTTGATGCCAATAAGATAGATGTGGTACTGCAGGGGCACGACCATACCTATTCCCGCAGCTACCAGATAAGCGGTGACGGCAAGGTACATCCTGATTTTGCTGAATACAAGGGAGAAGGCCAGTCCGGTGAATCCCACAAGGCACTGGATACAGCCCTCAAGAATAAGTCTGTCAAGTATGAATTCGTAAAGAATAACAATTGCTATACCATTGCTGACATGAAACAGGGAACTGTTATCAATCCAAAGGGCATCCTGTATATATCCTCCAACTCTGCTACCGGCTCCAAATTTTATGAGCTCATCGGCCAGCCTCAGGACTATATTGCAGCCCGTAGCCAAAGCTGGAAGCCTACCTATTCTGTGGTGCGCATCACAAAAAACAGCTTTTCTATTGATACCTACGATGTAGAAACCGGTATCACTATTGACCAGACATACCGCATTATAAAAAAATAACTAGATAGTATCAAAATTTTACACAAAATTTATTTTCATGGTTCATCGAGTAGGAGGGAGATTCTATAAAATCTCCCGACCTCTCACACCACCGTGCGTACCGTTCGGTACACGGCGGTTCTCTAGTTTTTATAAATTTGCAGGTAATAGCTAGTCATAGGCATATAGCCCTGACTGGCTATTTCTTTATTCGTTAGAACAGATTTTAGCATTAGTGCCGCTCTCCATGCTCCTTTGCGGCAATTTGCCATTTCATGCACCTTACATTCTGGAATACCATACCGCCTTATCATACGGTATCTAGTTTTTACTTTCTTCCATTGTTTCCAGTACACCGCTCTTACCCTGCGCCTTATCCATTCGTCAACGTTCTTCAGTATCGCTTTCATATCGGCAAGCTTAAAATATTGGAGCCAACCTATTATGTATTGCATATACCTGCGTTGACGTGCTTCATTGCTTATTCCTTTATTGCGGTTGAGTATTTCACATAATCTGCGCTTCATCTTCCGCCGGGATTTTTCGTGAAGCTTGAACCGGCATTTTCCCTTGAATATGTAAAATCCATATCCTAGAAACTTTACCTTGCTTATATGTGCCACAACGCTTTTCTCCTTGTTCACCTTGAGAAACAGCTTCCTCTCAATAAACTTGGATATGCCCGACATAGTTCTTTCCGCACTTTTCCTGCTTTTGCACAGAATCATACAGTCATCAGCGTATCTCACAAACTTGTGCCCACGCTTCTCCAGTTCCTTGTCAAGCTCGTTCAGCATTACATTGCTCAGTAAAGGGCTGAGCGGACCTCCCTGCGGTACACCCTTCTCGCTCCTCTCAAATATCCCATGCTGAATTACTCCCGCATTGAGATACCTGTGAATCAGCGACAGCACCCTGCCGTCTTTTATGCTTCTTGACAGTACCTCTATCAGCTTGCTCTGACTTACGGTATCGAAGAATTTCTCCAAATCCATATCCACAACATAGCAGTATCCGTCATTGGCATATTCCTGGCATTTCCTGAGTGCATCATGGGCTCTGCGATTCGGTCTGAATCCGTAGCTGGTTTCCGAAAACTGCGGCTCGTAGATTGGTGTCAGTACCTGCGCTATCGCCTGTTGAACCATTCTATCTACCACTGTCGGTATTCCCAGCTTACGAACCTTTCCCTTTGAATCTACAGAAAAATGCCCCAATATATTGTGATTTATGAACAATCAAAAATACTGTATATGGTATGGAAAATTGAAAATAAAAAATGCAGGGGGATTCCCTGCATCTATGCTATATGTGCTATATAATCAATCATTTTCTTTTGTTCCATATTTTTTATGTATTGTTCCATATATTCATAATCTGGTTCACCTGCCTCATTTACTGGTAACATAATTTTCATTCTTTCTAATCTTCCAAGTGTTGCACCATTACCCCCCCAATTTAATTTTTGAAGTTGTTTTTTTAATAACGGAATAATGAATAAAGCACTATATTTGTTAATATATTGATTTGACAATACTTGCACATTTTGTCCTGTATAAAATTTGTATGGTTGATAAAATGCAGTCTGTGTATCTAATCCAATAATAATTACATTACCATCATCAATTCCATATTTTTTACTTTGTTTTTCACTAACAAATAAATTCAAGCCATTATTAGTTTCACTTCTGGTTATATATGGAATATTCTTGATATCCGAATCAATCAATTTATTCTTATCAATTCCACTATTTGTTGCACGCAGCTTAAATATTCCATCTTTTCCGCCAATAAAGAACGCATCCCATTCCTTCTCCGCTATACTTTCAATATTACCAATATCAGAATTGCTAATCTGTTTTTTTGCATATTCTAAATATCTAAAAATTAATTTGCTTCTTAAATCTTTAACGTATTGCTCTAAATATACAAAATCTGGATTTCCTGCATCATCAACTGGCAGCATTATTTTTTCTCTGGAAATTCTTAAATCGGTTATCTCCCTACAAAAGCTGTATTTTTCTGTCAATTTTGCAGATATTAAAGAAGCTAACGCCAGATATTGATCAGGTGTCATATCAGAATTTTTGCAATGTGTTATATGATCTGATGCAACAAATTCAAATGGTTCATAAAAACATTTTCCTGCTGATGAACCCCCATTTGCAATACTTAAGCAATTTTCATAAATACGAACTTTTTCCTTATTTCCTATAAAAGCAGTTACACCATTATTATCACCTGCTGATGATACTAGCGGTGTATTCCCTTTTATATGATTTCCATTTACAATTCTTTTTCCACGTTTTGTTTTTTTGAAAAAAGAAGAAATAAAAAATGGTTCCCATTCTTTATCAGATAATTTCATCTTATTATCTTCCTTTCGTTTGGGCTTATTCTTCACTATCAAACAAATATTGTCTACCTTGCATAATCATAGAAAATTCAAATGATAAATAGTCACCAACTGTTTTATCAAAATCTGCATCTGTTGGTATTTCATCATTGAAATAATAGAAGCTATGTAACCATTCATCTGTTGCTTCTATGGTTGTCTTTACACAGAATTTTGTGTCAGCCTCAACTCTATCAAACCAAACATCTAATAAATGTTGCTTCTTATCTTTTGCTGATTCTGTTTCAATAAGCCCAATATGCGGTGCTACCTTAAATCCATCATTTTCAAAATTAATAAATTTACATTCTTTATTTGCTGGGTGTGGTTCTCCTGCTGTAAAAATAGCAATACAAGGCATAACACCAACACCATAAAATGTATCTTTATTTAATGTAATAACACCTTCTAATGTATGCTTCTTTAATATATTTTCCTTTACTGCCTGTTCTTCCTTTGTCTTTCCAGTCATTGAAGATTGGGGAACTATAACCGCACATCTGCCACCTTCAACCAAACTATCTAATAAATGCTCTGTAAAACAAATTTCATATAAATCTGGATTCTTTTTTGATCCCTGTGAATATGGCGGATTCATCATTCCAACAGTAGGACTCTTTAACTGCAATTTATCCGCTTCCTGCTTTAAGAAATTTTCATTTATTAAGTTGCTCTTTCCATCACCACGCAAAATCATATTTGTTGTGGCAATCGTAAACATATAAGGCTGTAATTCAATACCATGCAACTGTTCTTTTCTAATATGTTTTCTTTGTGCATCATCTTTTGCTTGCTTTAACATATTATGCATAGCTGCAATTAAAAATCCTGCTGTGCCGCAGCAAGGATCTAATACAACATCATCTGCTTTAATATCTAATAAATCACAGAATAATTCTGTAATCAGACCGTAGACAAATATGGCAGCGAGTTATCCACACTCGCTGCCATATTTTTGCCTTATAAAGTAATCTGTATTTTATTTTCTCAAAAAAACTATTTTTCCCATGTACAGGTGGCTTTGGTTGCCTCTTCCTATATTTC
>JBGVLO010000002.1:0-3522 GCA_045124315.1 Lachnospiraceae bacterium | reverse complement strand
TATCACCTCAAAAAGTATTATATTACACTACTCCTCATTTATTTAACCACCAATATTCAAATTTTCACTATAACATAGGAAGCTTTTTATTAATATCCTCACCGTTTCCACTTACACTATTCTCCCCAGCATAGCTGGGGGATTGGTGTTAATAATTCCATGAGCTGTCACAATCCTTCTCATACTCTCTGTCACAAACCCATTCATTTCTTTGTCACAGTTTCCGGGGCTATTGCCCCGGTTTTCTTATTCTATTCCTCCAAACATTTCATGGTCTGCTACATATCTTACCATATGCTCATCAATCAATCTCTTTTGCTGTTGATATGCATACATTAGTGTTTTATCACAGATTCTGTTTATCATCCTTGGTATACCGGCTGACACCTTAAAGATTTCGTCTTCTGCTCCGCTTGTGAATACATCCTGTTTTATTCCTGCATATGCCATATGTGCTGTGATGTACCTGCCGGTTTCTGCTCTGTCCAGCCGGTTGAGTACGATATTCATATCAATTCGCTGTCGTATGGCGGCATATCTCTGCAATCTTAACTTCTGATCCCACAGTTCTGTCTGTCCTACAAGTATCAGGCTCATCGGACTTGATGAATCAAATCTATAATTCAACAAAAACCTGAATTCTTCCAGTGTTTCTTTGTCCAAAAGATGTGCCTCATCCAGCACAAAGACCACTTTCTTTTTCTGCACTGTTCTGACATTTTCGATTTCTTTCTGTAACTGCCTCTTTGAATCTCCACGGTAAAATCTCGCTTCCAGTCCCATCTGGTCCAACAGTCCTGCATACAGCCATCGTGGTGTAAGTTTCGAATCTGAAAGATACAAAAGCATGTATTTATTTTTTTCAAGCCTTTCTCCAAACATTCTGATAAGTGTTGATTTACCACACCCCGGATCTGCTGTTACTACTGCAAACAGCTGTCTGTCAGCTACATACATAAGTCTTCCCATGGCATCTTCTATCTGTTTGGAACTATACAGTCTGTCAGCTGGTATGTCCCTTGTAAATGGCGTATTTTCCATCTCAAAAAAGTTCTCATACATTCTGACCACCTGTCTTTCCATACTCTCCGAATGAAAGGGCATCTGCCATCATTTGATGTTCTTCTTTATATTTCTTTTCAAGTGCATCCAAAAATCTTGATGTCTCCGGTACCTTTTCTGTCTTCATGCCAACCGGAACCGGCGGTGTTTTATCGCAGAAAGCATCTATTCTCATCCGAGATGCATAAATCGGTTCCATATCCCGGTACATCACTTTTATGACATCCGTATTCATGGGATCATAAGCGATTTCCACTTCTGCATTGGCAAGCGCTGCACTAACTTCGTATTTCACATCCCCAAAAGAGAAACATCCTGCCCGGTCCAGTTTCCGTGTTTCATGATGTAAAAATGCTTCACTCACTAAAGCAGTATCAAGATACACCAGGCCTCTGGTATCCCTGATAAATTCCCTCATCGGCGAGATTCCTTCCGGTGGTACATCAACACCCTGTGATTCGTAGTACTCACGGATTCCATCATGGGCTTCCTTCTGATAATCCTGTTCCAGAAAATATTTCCATTTGCGATTCAATTCTTCCAACGAATGCACCTTTGACACACGAATCTCCGCAATAAACTGATCAACCTTTTGGTGAAATTTTTCTACCTTCCCTTTGGATTGACAAGCTCCTGGTTTTGCATGAATTACGCGGATTCCAAGCCTTGCAAGGGCTTTATGAAGCTGATTGGTAGTATACTGTGTTCCATTGTCCAGATAACAGGAATCACATTTTCCATACTTTAGGATTGCCTTATGAAAAGTATCTTCCACCACTTCCTGTCTCTGGTTATCATAGAACTCTGACTGTACAATAAATCTGGAATGATCATCGATTAATGATGACAGATATGTTTTAATCAATGTTCCATCACTGAGCCGGATATCCGGACCATACTTGATATCTCCCTGCAACAGTTCCATGCGATGCAATCTGCAGAATCTCCTTGAACTGCTTTCCCTTTTTTCCGTGTAGCGTTTCATCTGTTTCACTCCAAGGCCTGCATTGTACAGATATCTCTGCAGTGTGGATGCCTTGATTACCCCTGGAGCAGCATATCCTTCAATTTCCAGTATCTTGATAATCTGACGGACACTTCGTTTGGGAACTTCCCTCTTTAACTGTATTGCCTCTGCAACGATTTCATCGTAATTTTCAGGAAGATTCTGATTCCTTCTCTTTGTACGATTCATCGGACGCAGTCCATTAAAAGAATCCTCTCGGTATTTCGCTTCATACCGGTACAGACTTCGTTTCGAAATCTGATATTTCTCTGCGATTTCTTCCCGGAGCTGCCTTCTTTTCGCATCGTCCAGATCTTCATCCAGAAGAGGTGCTATCATCTGATACCGTTTTAATGCTTCTTCATCCTGCCATTTCTTTACTTCCTTACTTCGCATAAGCGTTACCTCCTTTTGAGACAACCTTATTACAAAGTCTTTATGACAGCACACAAAAGTAGGTGCATAATCCTACATCTCCGGATTGGGTTCTATTCGGCCTCCGGAGTTATATATAAACCGGGTTACTACAGACAACCACCCGGGATTTATCCTTTTTCTGAGTCCCTTCAGCAAAGACTCTCTGGATTTCAGGAACTCTGTATTCAAATCCAGGAGATGGTGCAGCATCGATTTCATCTGTCCGTTGATATTTTTTTCATTATGTAACATCCACCATTTCCAGTGGTTCATGGTTGCTTCACATGGATAATTCTCTGTTTCCAGATCATCCGGTCCGACAACCTCTTCCACCACATCCTCAATGATTTGGGAGCCATAATGCTTGTATGGAATCATAAAGTCAGGCAGTTCATTATGAAGTTTTCCGCACTTTTTATTCTTGCATTTCAGGCGATTTATTAAGTACCAGCTTTTCTTTCCGCCAGCCTCCTTGTGCACCCTCAAACGCATATCCCTCTTGCATAGAGGACTTCCACACACAGGACAGATGGTATCTTCTTCACTGATTATTAAAAATATCCTCTTTACATTCTAACCGATACTTTGATATGATAACCATGGTAGCAATACCATCTTTGATCCTGGAATCGATCGTCTCGCCAAAGAAGAAGGATTTCAGGATCCTTTCTTTTTATTCTTTGGTGACATTATATCGGTTTATTCTGTGACAGGCAAGAGAGTTAGTTGTATGTCATACTGTGAGATTCGCAACATCATTACCATATCATCTGTAATATTTTCCTCTGTACAGTCTATGACATACGCTCCTTCTAAAGCCATTAGTTTGTTTCCATACTTTGAACTATTTTTGCTTAAATGTCTATAATCAATACTGTAATCAATATACTTTTCTATTTTTGCTTTCTTCTTTACTGGGAATAATTTAGGATTTTCTTTTAGAAACTTATCAGCTTTTTCACTTAATTCATATGGATAAGCCTCATTTTCCTGAAATTCTTCACAAAAATATGCAGGAGTTAATTTCTCACTTGTAT
>JBGVLO010000001.1:0-7681 GCA_045124315.1 Lachnospiraceae bacterium | reverse complement strand
CAAGAAGGAGAAGAAAAATAAATGGAAGTAATAGGAGCAATTAATCATTATCTTGTGCAATGTATGCAAATAGCAATTGTGTTATTTGCGTGTATAGAAATCATTCAATTTATCGCTTTTAGGAAAAGGAAACAGTTCAATTCGTATCTTTTTTCCTATATTTTTTGTACCTATATGATTGCTGTTTTTATTTTAACAGATGCATTTGGATTTGTTTTATCAGGAGGGTTTCCTGAGTATTTTATGAAACCCAATTTTATTCCTATCGTAGACACAATAAAAAGTTTACAGGGAAATTTTGAAGGTGAAGTTACACAGATTTTTCTTAATATGATCCTGTTTGTACCGTTTGGTTTTCTTCTTCCGTTAGCATTTGGGAATGCTAAGTGGAATTGGAAACGAATAACAGTAGTTACTTTGTTTGTGGTGTGTGTGATTGAGTTTATGGAATATTTATCAGGAAGATATATGGATATTGATGATCTAATTGTCAATACTTTGGGAAGTGTGATTGGACATATAGTATATTTGCAAGTATCCAGAGTGAAAGAATTTATAGCGAAGCTTTTGGGAAAGAAGTGGAGCATAAAGCATAGCAGTAATTGAGATTATTCAGAGACGATTGTAGTATGGCGAATGAAGGTAGATTTTCTTATCTGTTTATTCCAATTGCAATTCCTGCAGTTCATGCCCAAAAACATACCGTTCATGCCAAAACGATTGAAAAGGAAAAAATGAAATGGTATAAAGAAGAAAGAAGTTAAAAGGGTATTCTATAGTATTTAGCATATAGACTTACCAGATTAGGAAAAAGAGGATAAAAATGAAAAAAATAATGACAGGAATATCTATGATAATTTGCTTCACACTCATAGCTTGCTACGATGTGAATTTATATCAGAAAAAAGATAAAATAACAACACTCCAAGTGGATAGAAGTGTAATTGAAAAATATTATGAGCAGTCCGGTCAAAAAGAGGCACCTATAAAGGCAGATGTGGTAATTCATGTTTCAGGAAATGAAAAGAACGAGACTGTGAAAAAGGATGTGCATGTATGGAATGCAAAACAGGATGATTTCATGAATAGCCATAAGCAGCAGTTTATCTCCTCTTTTTCCTTTTTTGATGCAAAGGTAGATGATGTGAAGGAATTTGAAGAAAATGATTACATGATTTTTTCCGGAAGTCGGATATTGGCATCCTTGGGGAAAAGCGGAGATTATACGATCAGTGCCTTTGGAAAGGATCAGGAATACAATGAGCAAGCAAGGCTGCCTGAACTGGAAGAGGCAAGCAAAGAGTGTGAAAAAGTGTTAAAACATTTTGGATTTTCATATCGAGTAGATGAGCGATTTTTTGCAAAGGGCGTATATGAGTGTAAACCCAACCGGTGGAAACAGGAAAATTTGTTTTATGAGAAAACAGTAGACGGAATTCCAATTTTTGACGATGGGTATCTCTTTGAATATCGTGCAAATGGTATTGTTAGTTTTCGTACAAAACTGGGAGACTACGCGAATGTGTTTATTGTAGAGGATGATAGGAAGTGTACCATAGATAAGAAAGATATTATCAGCTGTAAGACAGCAGAGAAAGATTTGGAACGTACGCTTAGAGACACAAAACAGGAAATGCGGTATACCCAATACAATATTCTGAGTGGAGAATTCTATTATGTGTATGATGAGGTAGAGAAGGTAATAGAGCCAGGGTGGGTTTTTCCTTGTGAAATGGATGAGTATAATTTTGAGACAGAGCAGTGGGCATCAAAAGAAATTTATTTCTTTTGTGATGCACAAGGAGAAACCTGTAGAAGTCTCGGTGAAAGAAAGTGGCTGCTAAAGAATTTTATAAGGGAGTAATCGGATGAAACAGAAAAAAATGGTATTTTTTCCTTATAACTACGCGGAGTTGATTTGGAAAAAAAGAGTATGGATTGTACTTTTTATAGAGTTTTTTGGTCTGCATCTTATGCTGGATCAGGCTGTGGTAAATGCTGCAAGTATAGGGGTGAGATATTCGGTTTTTGACATCTTTCCTTTTCTTGTGACCAATACTTGGTCAGTATGGTTGATTTTACTGGGGTGGTTCCTGCTAATCTGTGATTATCCATACCGAAAAGGTGGGTATATCTATTACATGA
This sequence comes from Lachnospiraceae bacterium, assembly GCA_045124315.1. Classification (GTDB taxonomy): domain Bacteria; phylum Bacillota; class Clostridia; order Lachnospirales; family Lachnospiraceae; genus CAG-411. The sequence goes on along the minus strand of JBGVLO010000001.1, from coordinate 5,536 downwards.
TACGTTCCAGCCGTTCTCAGTGGCTTTTCGATCAAATATTGTTTTTGGTGATGGTAGCAGGTGCTTATATTGGTGTGATATTTTTGATAGGAAATTTGTTATTATTTCCGTATATCCAGTTAGACAACCAATGGAGTCTGGCTATTTTAAGAGGAACGGGAGATTCTTGTTATCTGGCAAAAAATGGAGCAGTTTCTGTATATCAGGATATTGTAACCTACATGATGCCGGTTCAGGCCTGTGTAAGGGGTGCATTGCTGTTGTTTGGACTGCTGATGGTAGTAGGTATGATATTTTTGACCTGCAATGTATTATATGGAAGATATATAGGATATGCCGTGGTCGTAGTCTTGTTGGGATTGGATGGAATGCAGGAAGGAACCGTATGGAACCATTTCTTCTTAACAATTCAACAATATGTGAATCCGGTCAGTCTGGGGAGAAATCTAAAGATGGAAAGTATTTATTATACCGGGTTGCCTGACTTTGGATACTGTGTAGGTCTGTTGGCGGTCTATGTTATGGCATTGTGCATTTTGGTAAGACTGCAAATAAAGAAGGTGGATTTGTGACGATTCAGATTATATGGCGAAGCGATCATACGGGAAAAGGAAAGTTGCGAAAATCGTTTTTGCCATTGAGGTTCTGAAGAGAGAAATACACGCAGCCGTGTGGATAAAGGAGCATAGAATGAACTGGAAAAGTAAGGTGTCAAGAATGCTGTTCGCAGCGTTTGGAGCAGGAATAGGAGTTGCACTGATTGCCGGATACAATATAAAAATGGCAAAAAAGTATGGAACTATTGAAGAAGAGAAGGATAGGGTCGTTTTTTCGGATGGTGCGAACAAGGACGCCATTGGTGAGAGAAAAATGCCGGTAGTAAAGGTAAAATCCCAGATTGCAGAGAAGCAAACGGTAATGGAATTAATGGAGAGGTTATCCGGTACGCAGTGGGATTCAAAATATGAAAGTAAGATAGATACAGGAACCTATTATAAGGATGAAAAAAATGGAATTGTTGTAAATTATCAAGTGGAATCCGATGTACCATCCTGGGTGTACATTAATTCCAATTGTCAGAATACATCCGAACGGATTGAAGAGAGTGAAGATGTTTTAATAGGAAAAGCGGAAGCGATTCTTAAGGAATTGGATTTTGAAACAGGAAGAGAACCAACGGTAAAAAAAGATGATGAACAGATGCCAACAGAAATCACACTCACCTATGATGGTGTGGTAGATGAGTGGAGTATAGTCGGTGGATATATGGATGTAAGGTTTGGTGCTTCTTTCACGTTTACAAAACTTGGTTTGTCCACGGTAGCTGTTACCGGGTTTCAGGTGGAAGATACGGAAGAAAGCGGAGTAGATAATAGTGTGCAGAAAGATGCCGTGAAAGCTTTAGAAAGGTACATAAGAGAGAGTGATACACTGGCAGACTGGAAAGAATATGTTGTGATATCAGAAGAAATGCGATATCTGCCTTGCAGGATGAATAAAAAAGATGGTACCAGTTTTACCTTACTTCCGGCACTTATATTTAAAACGAGAGTCACGCAGTATGATTATGAACAACGGGAATGTAAAGTGTATGTGGAATATGAGGTCTATGACTGGAAAAGCAATAGGATCGCATATCGATACCAGTAGAAGGGAGAATGTATGTTACGTCATGATTTGAAGAAGGCAGTGTGCAATCCGTATTTTATTGTATGTGTAATTGTTGCAACGGTCTTATTGATACAAAAAACAATGGAAAATTGGGGAGGTTCCCAGGATATGAATGGACTTCTCGGTTCTTTGCTTTATACGTGTGAGCTGGGATATATTACGTTGGTCATTCCAATCCTTTCTTCGCTTCCTTTTGCCGGAAGTTACTATGAAGAGGTACATTCGGGCTATCAATATGCCACACTGATACGGGGAAGCAAGAAAGGCTATATGTTTGGAAAGGCGTTAGCTGCCTTTATTAGTGGATTTCTTGTGATATTTCTTGCATGTATCTTTTTTGAAATGGTCATATTTTGGCAAGGAGATTTTCAAATTGCATATGGTGGTATGTGGCTTTTGGGGAATTTTGATTTTTATGTAGGACTGGCATCTAACCATATGGAGTTTGTTGCAGTCATTGCAAAGATTGTTTTATTATCCGGGTATGGTGGTATGTGGTCACTGATATGTCTTGTGGTTTCCAGCTTTATTGATAACCGCTACATTACCGTGGTAGCTCCTTTTTTTATCGAACGGTTTCTAATGTATCTGTTCTCATTTTTGGAGATCGATGGATGGCATCCGTATTCCGTTTCCTTACCGATAAGGGCGGATATACTGGATCGTATGTGTGGTGGTTTACTATATGGATTTGTATACTTATTTGTCGTATGTGTAGTGTTGACTATAATTTTTGGAAAACGACTAATGCAACGCCTGAAATAGATTGGATTGTTGTTCACAGAGTGTGTTTGTGTCCAGCGGGTATTTGACGAATGGCTTTGGCTGAACGGTTACATAATTTGAGAGGAGAAGAAAAATGATTGAATGCTGCAAGTTGAAAAAAAGCTTTAAAGGAAAAGTAGTGTTAGATGGAATTGATATGGAAATGAAGCCGGGAAATATCTACGGAATCATAGGAAGGAATGGCTCGGGGAAAACAGTACTAATGAAGTGTATTTGTGGCTTTTTGCAGCCGGATGAAGGTACGGTTGTGGTGAATGGAAAGACAATAGGAAAAGATGTGGATTTTATAGAAAATGCCGGTGTGATTATTGAAACACCGGGGTTTATTCCCTATTTTACAGGGTACCAGAATTTAAAAAATTTAGCCTCCATTCGAAAGAAAATCGGGAAAAAGGAGATTGAGGATACGATGATATATGTGGGGCTGGACCCGAAAAATGATACAATGGTGGCTAAATATTCTTTGGGAATGCGGCAAAGGCTTGGAATTGCACAGGCAATTATGGAGGATCCCCAAGTGCTTATTTTAGATGAACCAATGAATGGTTTGGACAAAGAAGGAGTAGAAGATATCCGAAATCTTCTTCTTCAACTGAAGGAACAGGGGAAAATTATATTGATGGCAAGTCATAATGCAGAGGATATCGAACTGCTCTGTGACCATGTATGGGAGATGGATAAGGGAGTGGCTGTGAAAGAAAGATGAGTGAAGGAAAAGGTAACATTTCTTTGTGGAAAAGAAGATGGGGGATGCAGATTTTAATCTGTTTATTTTTAGGTATATTACATATTTTTGTTGGTTATGAAGCGGAGGATGCAGCCAAATATATGGCAGCCATATATGGAAATCCTGTGGATGGATTTGATGAAATACGGGCGACACTGTGGATGATTCCAATCTTGTCGGCATGCACTTTTTCAGGAATGTATATGGACATGGAACTAGGTCCGAGACGCTATTTTGTTTTAGCCAGATATGAGAGCTATGCAGAATATAAGCATACTCTTTTTAAAGAACGGATGATCGGCGGAATGGGATTGACTGGAATAAATGTACTTATTCTTACCCCACTTGGCATACTTGCAGCAGTATATCATGGGGAGGAATCGTGTTTGGAGCCGAAGCAACTTTTAACAGCAGTAATGGTATATAGCATTCATTTGTTATTTTTGATTCTGGTTATGACAGAATTGCAACTGATAACTGGAAATACAAAATTGATACAGTATTTGCTGGTCATTTTGCTTATTATTGTATTTCTTATTCCAGCCATGCCTGAATATTGTGTGTATTTGAACATTGCTGCATGGGGAAGTTTATCTTATAGTAAGATGCTTTGGAAAAAAGGATTTTTTGTGCTACCGATTCTTATAATTGAACTTATTGTGTGTGGTTTTATTTTTGTCAGGGGAAAAGTAGAAAAATAATCCCATTTGCCATTGTCTGGACATTTTTTTAATATTATTCTTTGAATAATTACGCTTAAAAAATAAAATAAGATCGTTATAAAGTAATTTCACAAGAAACTAGAATCATGCTATAATGAACATAATATGAAAGAACGAAAGACGAAAACGAAAAAAATGAATGGAGTGAGATTTTACATGGGAACGTATTTTAATCCGAGTAATGAAAGTTTTACTTGCGATAAGAATAGTAAAATTTATATAGATAAGACTGGATTATTACAGTACTTGAATGATGTGATCGGAACAAATGGTAAATGTATTGCTGTCAGTCATGCCAGACGTTTTGGAAAATCTCATGCAGCCGGAATGATCGATGCTTATTATAGTCGTGGATGCGATTCTTTTGAGCTGTTTAAGGATACTGAGATTGCCACAAAGGAGAATTTTCGAAAGTACATGAATCAGTATAATGTGATTCATCTTGATATTTCTTCGGTTTGGGATTTTCATAAGGAGGATCTTATTGAGTCGATTCATCAGCGTGTATGTGAAGATTTGAAAAAGGTATACACAGATACATTGGATTATGATAAAGATTTATATTTGTTGTTGCATGAGATTTATGATAGGACGAAGATTCCATTTGTTATCATTATTGATGAGTGGGACTGTGTGATTCGAAATAGTGGGGATGAAGAATTGGTGCATAAGTATCTTCAGTTTCTTCATTCTTTATTTAAGAGTGAGGAGTCAAAGGTATTTTTGGCACTTGCCTATATTACAGGAATTTTACCAATTAAGAAAATAAAAGATGAATCTGCACTAAATAATTTTGATGAATATACCATGTTAAAATCCAAACCGATTACAAAGTATTTTGGATTTACCGAGGAAGAAGTGAAAGATCTTTGTGAAACCTATGACATGGATTTTGATACAACAAAAACCTGGTATAACGGATATTTGATTGATGGCATTCATATGTATAATCCAAATTCTGTTGCTTTTGCCATGAAAAAGCAGGATTTTGATTCATACTGGAGAAATACCTCGTCTTTTGAATCTATCAATACGTTTATTACCATGAATTATGAGGGGTTAAAGGATGATGTATTAACCATGCTTTCTGGTGGGAAAGTACCCGTTGATACAGAAACTTTTGAAAATGATTTATTTGAGATTACTTCCAAAGATGAAGCCTTGACAGCATTGATTCATTTAGGATACCTTGCATATGATGCCGAGGAGGGCAGTGCATATATTCCGAATTATGAAGTGGCAAAGACTTACCAGGCAGCACTGAATAAGGGGAGTTGGAAGGAAATAGCAAAATCAATTTCAAAATGTGATGAACTATTAAGGGCAACCATAGCAAAGGATGCAGATAAAGTAGCTGAATTGATCGAACTTGCCCACGATACCTATACTTCCATACTGAAATACAACGATGAGAATTCATTAAGTTGTGTGCTCACCATGGCATATTTTACGGCACCTGCCTATTACAATATTGTTCGAGAGTTTCCGTCAGGAAAAGGCTTTGCAGACCTTGTGTTCCTTCCAAGAGCAAATGCAGGAAAACGACCAGCCATGGTAGTGGAATTAAAGTATAATCAATCCGCTGATACTGCCATAAAGCAAATCAAAGAAAAAAGATATCAGGGTGCGT